>JAZSJB010000065.1:0-5455 GCA_045534105.1 Lawsonibacter sp.
CCGCCACGCTGTATGCTCTAAACTACCTATGTCTTTATCTTTTTTCATGATGAAGACCTCCTCGATTTTGTTAGTCTGGTCGGCAAACCTTGACTTTACTTTATCGAGTAGTTTTTTCTTTGTCTACTTCTTTCCTCGCTATAAGCTTTTTATTTTCCACTGGCATAGCCAGTGGTTTACTTTGTCAACGACAATAAGACAAACCGCCGATACTTTGTATCGGCGGTTTGTCTGTCCTTTTGCCGGATTTTTCCACCCCGCCTTTTGCGTTACCGTACAATTTCACATTTTTTCAGTTTGTGATTGACAAAGCCGCTCTCATAGGTTACAATCATTCAAAATACTTTTACGCGTTAAAGAGGCAACGACCGGGACAGTACGTCGGCTGGAACGCGCAGAGAGGGAGCGGTTGGTGTAAGCTCCCGGAGAAAGCCGTCCGAAGGTCACCCGCGAGCCGCCTTGTCGAACAGGGTTTCCCTGCGTAGGCCTGGCCGGTCCTCCCGCCGTTATCAGGGAATGAGTGCGCGGGGTCTTCCCGCGAATTTAGGTGGTACCACGGAGTTGCGGCTTCGTCCTATATAACAGGACGGAGTCGTTTTGTTTTATCCCTTTTCGGAGGTGTTTTCCATGACCGGAGCGCAAGCCCTAATCGAAAGCCTGAAATTGCAGAAGGTAGAGCATATCTTCGGCTATGCCGGAGCCACCATCTGCCCCATTATGGACGTACTGTCCTCTACGCCGGAAATCGGCTATACGCTGGTGCGCACGGAGCAGAACGCCGGCCACATGGCGTCCGGCTACGCCCGGGTCAGCGGCAAGGTGGGCGTATGCCTGGTCACCTCCGGCCCCGGCGCCACCAACCTCATCACCGGCATTGCCACCGCCTATATGGACTCTATCCCCATGGTGGCCATCACCGGTCAGGTACCCAGCCATCTGCTTGGCCGTGATATTTTCCAGGAAGTGGACATTACCGGTGCCGTGGCTCCCTTCATTAAGCACAGCTATCTGGTCAAGGATGCCAGCGATCTGCCCCGGGTGGTGGCAGAGGCTTTTCATATCGCGGCTACCGGCCGACCCGGCCCGGTGCTCATCGACATCCCTGTGGACATCCAAAATCAGGAGATCAAGAAGTTCTCCTTCCCCGAGGAAGTGTCTATCCGTGGCTACAAGCCCAGCGTCCGTGGCAACGACCTGCAGATCAAGCGGGTGGTGCAGGCCATTGCCAAATCCCGTCAGCCCCTGATCTGCGCCGGCGGCGGTGTGTGGCTGGCCCAAGCGCAGAAGGAGCTGTTGGAGCTTGCCGAGCGGTGCCATATCCCCGTGGTCAAGACCATGATGGGCATTTCCGTCCTCCCCACCGATCACCCCCTCAATCTGGGCATGATCGGTGCCCACGGCAACCACTGCGCCAACCAGGCGCTGGCCAAGAGCGACCTGCTCATCATGGTGGGCACCCGGGCCGCTGACCGCGCTCTGGTCAACCCTACGGACATTCAGCAGCGCATGGCCACCATCCATATTGACGTAGACCCCGCTGAGATCGGCAAGAATATGACCGCCGCTATCCCTCTGGTGGGTGACGTAAAGGTCATTTTGCAGCAACTTCTGGAAAAGGATGTCCCCGTCACCGACTCCGACCAGTGGCTGGCCCAGCTGCGGGACTACCGCAAGGCAGAGTTGAACCGCGTGTTCCCCAAGCGGGAGGGATACGTGTTCCCCGGCACGCTGCTGCGCCATCTGGGCGAAAAGCTCAATGACGACGCGGTGGTATGCGTGGACGTGGGCCAGAATCAGATCTTCACCTGCAAGCACCTGCCCCAGAAGCACGGGCGCCTGCTCACCAGCGGCGGTCTGGGCACCATGGGCTACGCTCTGCCCGCCGCCGTGGGCGTTAAGGTTGCCCAGCCCGGACGGCAGACCCTGGTGGTGTGCGGTGACGGCTCTTTCCAGATGTCCATGAACGAGCTGGCAGCTATTCAGTGTGCAGGTATGGATGTAAAAATCGTCCTTATGCGCAACAACACCCTGGGCATGGTGCACGAGATCCAAAGGCGCGCCCCCTACCGCGGTCCCTACGGGGTTTCTCTGGACGGCTCGCCGACCTTTGAGACCATTGCCGCGGCCTATGGCATCCCCAGCATCGTGGTCAACAACGAGGACACTATGGACGGGCAGCTGGATTGCTTCCTCAGCACCGAGGGCTGCTGTCTGCTCATCTGTGAGGTCCATCCCGACATGAGCACCACGGATTAAGGAGGGAGAATTGCCATGAAACAGACCATTTCCGTTCTGGTGGAAAACCAAGCCGGTGTCCTTAACCGTATCACGGGCCTGTTCTCCCGCCGGGCCTTCAACATCGAGTCTCTGGCCGTGGGTCCCACCGACGACCCCACCATCTCCCGCATCACCATCATCGTGGACAGCGGCAACAACGTGGTGGATCAGGTGGAAAAGCAGCTGAACAAACTGGTGGACGTGATCAAAGTCCGCACGCTGGAGGAAAATAACCTTATCGGCCGCGAGCTGATGATCCTGAAGGTCAATGCCACCAACAAGACCCGTCAGGACATTATGACCATCTGCTCCATCTATGGGGCCAAGGTGGATGACATCTCCCCCACCTCCATGACCCTGGAGCTGTCCGACACCCCCGACCGTCTGGACACCTTCCAGTCCATGATGCGGCCCTTCTCCATCCTTGAGGTGGTACGCACCGGCGTAATCGCGGTGCAGAAGGGCAGCGGCAAGATTTAACAAGAAATGAGGTTTCCCCTTTGAAAGTCCGATCCACTCAGGCCATCATGGAGTGCCTGCTGGAGCAGGAGGTGGACACCGTCTTCGGCTATCCGGGCGGCACCATCCTCAACCTCTATGATGAGCTTTATAATTACAAAGATAAGATCCGTCACATCCTCACTGCCCACGAACAGGGTGCGTCCCACGCCGCGGACGGCTATGCCCGCTCCACCGGCAAGGTAGGTGTGTGCTTTGCCACCAGCGGTCCCGGTGCCACCAACCTGACCACCGGCATTGCCACTGCTTATATGGACTCCTCCCCCGTAGTGTTCATCACCTGCACCGTGGCTGAGCCTCTGCTGGGTAAGGACTCCTTCCAGGAGGTGGACATTACCGGCATCGCCATGCCCATCACCAAGGCCACCTATCTGGTCAGTGACCCGACCACCATCCCTGACGTGATGCGGCAGGCCTTTGCTGTGGCCGCTACCGGCCGTCCCGGCCCGGTGCTCATCGACTTTTTGAAAAATGTCACCGCCCCCGACCAGATGATCGACTATGAATTTGTCCACTGGCGGGAAAATCGCGGCTGTTCCAGTATCCGTTCCCTGGCCCACAGCCATGAACTGAAAGCCCCCGAGCCCAACAGTGACGACATTGATATTCTGGTGGACATGATTGCCCACTCGGAAAAGCCGCTGGTCATCTGCGGCGGCGGCGTGGTCCGCGGCCGGGCGGACAGGCAGTTTATGGAATTTGCCAAAAAGTTGGACGCCCCTGTTGCCATCACCCTCATGGGCGGCGGCGGCTTCCCCGGTGACCACGAACTTTCCACTGGTATGATCGGCATGCACGGCTCCCGGGCCTCCAACGTGGCCGCCAGCCGCTGTGACCTGCTCATCGCCGTGGGCTGCCGCTTCTCCGACCGGGTAGCGCTGAATCCCGCCACCTTCGCCTCTCAGGCAAAGCTCGTCCACATTGACATTGACCGCTCCGAGATCGACAAGAACGTGCTTACCGACCACCACATCGTAGGTAATGCCCGCCATGTACTGGAGCTGCTCAATCAGCGTCTGTCCCGTCAGAGCCATCCCGCTTGGAAGGACGAGATCCTGTCTTTGAAGCAGGATACTGTGGTAGAGGACTGCGAACAGCTGACCCCCAAGCAGGTGCTGGAAACCATCCGCCGTCTGGTCCCGGAAAATGCCATCGTAGCCACCGACGTGGGCCAGCATCAGATGTGGTCCATCCAGCATTTTCACTTTAATTATCCCGGCCAGCTGCTCACCAGCGGTGGCTTCGGCACCATGGGCTTCGGTCTTGGCGCAGCCATCGGTGCCAAGGCGGGCAACCCCGACAAGGTGGTCATCCACACCACCGGCGACGGCTGCTTCCGCATGAACTGCCACGAGCTGTGCACCGTGGAGCATTACGGTCTGCCCGTCATCACGGTCATTTTCAACAACGGCTGTCTGGGCATGGTGCGCCAGTGGCAGAACCTGATTTACAAGCAGCGCTTCTCCGAGACCACGCTGGACCGCGGCCCCGACTTCGTCAAGCTGGCCGAAGCCTACGGTCTCAACGGCTACCGGGTCACCAACCGGACAGAGATGGAGCAGGCCTTCAAGGCGGCTCTTGCCAGCGGCAAGGGCTGCGTCATCGACGCGGTCATCGACACAGATGACATGGTCCGGCCTATGGTCCCCGGTGGCGCAAACATCACCAATTTCCTGTTGGAGTAAGGGGGGATACCGATGAAAACGGAATTTGACACGCAGAAAAAGCTGTATACCCTGTCCATTCTGGTGCAGGACATCCCCGGCGTCCTGAGTCAGGTGGCCCGCCTGTTCTCTCGCAAGGGCTACAATATCGAGTCCATCGTCTCCGGAGAGACAGACAAGCCCGGCATTACCCGAATCACCATCGAGCTGATCGCCGATGAGCTGATGATCACCCAGATCGCGGCCCAGTGCCGCAAGCTGCTGCCGGTGCTGGCGGTGAAAATTCTGGACGAGGCCGTGTCCATCCACCGGGAGTTCGCCCTCATCAAGGTCAGCGCCGACGACCGGGCCAAGCGGGACGAGGTCATTCAGATCTCCAATATCTTCCGGGCCAACATCATCGACGTGAGCCGGGAATCCCTGACCATCGCCATCTTCGGAGAAAAGAGCAAAACCACCGCCCTCATCGGTATGCTGGAGGATTTTGGCATCCTTGAGATCGCAAAAACGGGTACTATCGCCATCGAAAGAGGACGAAGCACTATATATGATGACAACAAATTGAAGGAGGAATATAATTATGGGAAAAATGTATTATGAGAAGGATTGCGACATCAACTATCTGAATGGTAAGAAGATCGCCATCATCGGCTACGGCTCTCAGGGCCATGCCCACGCCATGAACCTGAAGGACTCCGGCTGCGACGTGTGCGTTGGCCTGCGCGCCGGTTCCAAGAACTGGGCCGCCGCTGAGAAGGCCGGTCTGAAGGTCATGACCGTGGCCGAGGCCGCCAAGTGGGGCAACATCGTCATGATCCTCATCAACGACGAGGTACAGGCTGAGGTCTACAAGCGTGACATCGCTCCCAACCTGGAAGAGGGCGACACCCTGGCCTTTGCCCACGGCTTCAACATCCGCTATCAGCAGATCGTCCCCCCCGCCGGTGTGGACGTGTTCATGGCCGCACCCAAGGGTCCCGGCCATACCGTGCGCT
>JAZSJB010000079.1:0-22152 GCA_045534105.1 Lawsonibacter sp.
TTTGCTGTTGAAATTCATTGTCGTATCGGTTATAATAAAACCACTTTGACAGGGGACAAGACACCCGTCCCCCGGTGGGACACCGCCGCTGAAAAGAGGTCATATTATGAAAAATAAAACCAATCTGACCATGCTGTGTGACTACTACCAGCTGACCATGAGCAACGGTTACTTCCGTGCCGAGCTGGCCGACCGCATCTGCTACTTTGACATGTTCTACCGCTCCGTGCCCGATAAGGGCGGTTTTGCCATCGCGGCGGGCCTTGCCCAGGTGGTGGAATACATCCGGGACCTGAGTTTTGACGAGGAGGATATCGAATACCTGCGTTCCAAGGGTTGCTTTGACGAGGGCTTTCTGGACTACCTGCGCCACTTCAAGTTTACCGGTGACATCTGGGCCGTGCCCGAGGGTACCCCCGTATTCCCCAACGAGCCCATTATCACGGTCCGCGCTCCCGCCATTCAGGCCCAGTTTATCGAGACATTTCTGCTGCTGACCATGGACCACCAGTGCCGCATCGCCACCAAGACCAACCGCATCGTCCGGGCCGCCGAGGGTCGTCCGGTGGCGGAGTTCGGCTCCCGCCGGGCGCAGGGAGCGGACGGCGCTATTCTGGGCGCCAGAGCCAGTTATATTGCCGGTTGTGCCGCCACCGCCTGCACCATGGCCGACCAGTGGTACGGCGCCCCTGCCACGGGCACTATGGCCCACTCCTGGGTGCAGATGTTCCCCGATGAGTACACTGCCTTCAAGACCTACTGCAAGCTCTATCCCAACAACGCCACCCTGCTGGTGGACACCTATAACGTGCTCAAGTCCGGTGTGCCCAACGCCATCCGGGTATTTAAGGAGGAGGGGATCACCCGCTGCGGCATTCGTCTGGACAGCGGTGACCTGACCTACCTGTCCCGCAAGGCCCGGCAGATGCTGGATGAGGCGGGGCTGACAGAGTGCAAGATCGTGGCCTCCAACGCGCTGGATGAGTATATCATCCGCGATCTGGTTCGTCAGGGCGCCCGCATCGACTCCTTCGGCGTGGGTGAGCGGCTCATCACCTCCCGGTCCGAGCCGGTGTTCGGCGGTGTGTACAAGCTGGCTGCCATTGAGGACGAGCAGGGCAATATCATCCCCAAGATCAAGATCAGCGAAAATTCCGCCAAGATCACCACCCCTCACTTCAAAAAGGTCTACCGCATCTTCTCCAAGGACAGCGGCAAGGCGGAGGCGGATCTCATCTGCCTGCACGATGAGGAATTTGACTTTACCCAGCCGTTGGAACTGTTCGATCCGGAGGCCACATGGAAGCGTAAGACCTACACCGATTACGAAGCGAAGGAGCTTTTGGTGCCTGTGTTCCAAAAGGGCGAACTGGTCTACGAGGTACCCGACCTGCAGGCCAGCCGGGCCCACTGCCAGCGACAAGTGGACGCCCTGTGGGATGAAGTCAAGCGCTTTGAAAACCCCCATAACTACTATGTGGACCTGTCCCAGAAGCTGTGGGATATCAAACACGGTCTGCTCAATCGCAATGAGAAGTAAAAAATCCGTCCCATGCCGTAAGGCATGGGACGGATTTTTTCATTTGATTATTCGAAGGTCACGGAAGTGCTGTTATCCACGATGTTGATGTAGCTCTTGCCCACGCCCAGAGTCAGAGGCTGGCCGTCGGCGGTGAAGAAGCGCAGGGGGGAGGAGACAGAGTCCCTGCTCCAGGTAATGGGAACGGTTTGGCCGCCGCAGGCAAACCAGCCGGTACCCGTGCCGGTGGTGCGGAGGTTCAGTCGTCCGGCGGTGTCGCCCTTGATGAGGTTGATGTCGGTGCACAGGACCAGCACATTGGTCACTTCCACCTGTTGGTCGTTGTTGCCGTCCACATAGGGGCCGTTCTGCTTGTCTACCTGCTGGCTGACCAGATAGGCTTTCCTCTGGGGGTCATAGGTAAACAGACCGGTTTTATAATAGGAGTACTTTACCGATATGCTGTTGGCGCTCTGTCCATTGGCGGGAGCAGCGTCTTTGGCAAAGGTGAGGGGGAGGGAATAGCCCTCCTTGTGAGTCTGGCGCATTTTGGACAGGGAGCCGGAGAGCAGTTTTTCAATCCGGGCCTCGTCGGTAAACAGGCTGTGCTCGAAGCCGGCGGACTTTTTGCGCTGGGCATCACGGTAGAACATGGTGCCGCCATAGGGGCCGTTGACACCGTCGATGTTAAACACGCTGTGTTTTTTGATGGAGGCGTAGGCATCGTCACTGCCCCCTGCGTGGATATAAATGGCATCCAGACCGGCGGCCAGTTCCACATAGTAGGGGCGGGCGGAGCGCACCGAACCCAGAGAGCCAACTCCGTCCAAAGACTGGAACACCGCCATCATCCGGGTGATGCCACCCTCGGCAGGGGCTTCATAGATAATATCTGCCTGAGAAATGCCGCACTGGGGCAGCGCCTTTTTCAAATTGTTGAGCATGATAGCGACCGGGCGGTTGGCGGACAGATCAACATCTGTGCCCTCACCGGTAAGAGGGTTGGTGTACAGGGGGTCCGGATCTGCCACCGGGGCCATAACGGAGACGGAGGGCTCCAGGCTCAGGGAACCGTCTGGCGGGGCGGAGGAGGAGCTGGGCTGAGTGGAGCCGCAGGCGGACAGCAGCATTACGGCGGCCAGCACACCGGCCAGCAGACAGGAAAAGCGTTTGTACATAAAAGGACCCCCAATCTTTTTTGTGTGTGAGATAAAATGGGTCAGTGCCGCATGGGAAGCAGGGCCTGCTTGAGCCGATCGGCCATAAGCCGGTGCCCCTGGGCGTTGGGATGCAGCCCGTCCCAGAACAGATCATGCCTGATCTCTCCGTCCGGAGTGATAAAATCCTGTGCAAAATCCACCACGGTCAGGCCAAATACCCGGCAGAACTGCTTGAGCCAGACACAGTAGTTCTTCATCAGCCGGGCAGACTGCTCAAAATCCACCACCTGTGCCCAGGGACGAGGAGCTTGTGTCCAATCCACCGGAAGGGAGATGCCCACAAAGGGTTCCAGCCCCTCTCCCATGAGCCGCTGACACATAGCGGCCATGTTGGCTCGGGCCTGGGCATCGGTGCCGGAAAAGAACACATCATTGCTGCCGCCCATGAGGAGGATGCGGCTTTCCAGCCGCCGGGTGCGGTCTTGGCCGATGTCGTTGAGCACCTCTGGTCCAAGACGGGCCAGCATGCCGCCGGTGGTGTCCCCGTTGATCCCCCGGTTGACCACCTGCCAGCCGGTCTCCTGTTCCACCAGAGTGGTCCAGCGCACATTGCGGGACATACCAAAGCCAAAGGTCAGGCTGTCCCCCAGACAAAAAAGTTTCATAAGCTCACCTGTGTAGAATCTTGGTTGTTGGAAATATTATAACATTGATGCCCTTCAAGAGCAAGGCGCGAAAAGGACAGAAGAAAAAACAGTTACTTATGGGAAAAGTTGACGAAAAGCGAACTTATATGATATACTTAAAAGGCTGCGCCCCGGCCCGCGGAGCGGACATAACAGGGGCACAACAAATATAAGGAGAGAAATACATGCAAAAGAAAAATCAGTCCGCAAAGGTCAGCCTGTATAACCGCTGCCTCAACGGAATCGAGCGGGTGGGCAACGGCTTGCCCCATCCCGTGACCCTGTTTGCAATCTTTGCCCTGGCTATCGTGGCCATTTCTGCGGTGTGCGCCGCGCTGGGCGTGTCCGCCACCGGCAACCTGGTGTCCGGCGGCGAGCTGAAGGAGACCACCGTCACCGCCGTGAGCCTGCTGACCAAGGAAGGCCTTGCCTACATGTTCACCTCCGCCGTAAACAACTTCACCACCTATGCCCCTCTGGGTATGGTGCTGGTGGCCATGCTGGGTGTGGGCGTTGCTGAGCAGTCCGGCATGATCAACACTCTGCTCAAAAACGTGGTGCGCGTCACCCCCAAGAAGCTGCTTACCCCCATGATCGTGTTCCTGGGCATTATGTCCAACGTGGCTTCCGATGCGGGCTATGTGATTCTGATCCCCCTGGGCGCTATGATGTTCCGGGCCTGCGGCCGTCACCCCATCGCCGGTCTGGCCGCCGCCTTTGCCGGCGTGTCCGGCGGTTTCTCCGCCAATCTGGTGGTTGGCACCCTGGATCCTCTGCTGGCCGGTATCAGCGAAGCGGCCGCCGTCATGGTAGACTCCACCTATAAGGTGCAGGTCATGGGCAACTACTTCTTTATGTGCGCATCCACTGTGCTGCTCACCGTTCTGGGTACCATTATCACCGATAAGGTGGTGGAGCCCCGCCTGGGCGCCTACAGCGGCGAGCTGGAGGGCGAGGAGGACGAATCCCTGATCACCGTGACCGACAAGGAGAAGAAGGGTCTGCGCAACGCCGGCATCGCCGCCCTGATCTTTGTGGCGCTGATTGTGGCTGCCTGCATCCCTGCCGACTCCTTCTTCCGCAATGCTGAGGGGGAGCTGCTGGGCAATACCCCTCTGGTCAATAGCATCGTGGTGCTCATCGCACTGCTGTTTTTCGTTCCCGGTGCGACTTACGGTCTGACCGTAGGCACCTTTAAGGACAACAAGGACGTGGCCAACTCCATGAGCAAGGCCATGGCCAGCATGGGCTCCTTCCTGGCGCTGGCCTTCGTATCCGCTCAGTTTATTAAGTACTTTGAGTACACAAAGCTGGGTACCATTATCGCTCTGTCCGGCGCAGCGTTCCTGAAGTCCATCAACATCGGTTTGATTCCTCTGGCGGTCATCTTTGTGATCTTCTCCGCCTTCATGAACCTGTTCATGGGTTCTGCCTCCGCCAAGTGGAACATCCTGGCCCCCGTGTTTGTGCCTATGTTCATGCTGATGGGTTACAGCCCTGAGCTGTGCCAGCTGATCTACCGCATCGGCGACTCCTGCACCAACATCATTACCCCCATGATGACCTACTACGCGGTCATCATCATCTTCGCCCAGCGCTACGACAAGAAGGCTGGTATCGGCACCGTTACCGCCACCATGCTGCCCTACTCCGTGTGCTTCCTGATCTGCTGGACCATCTTCATGATCATCTGGCTGACCATCGGCCTACCCATCGGCATTGAGACCAGCCTGTTCTATCCTGCGGTTTGATATGCCACACTATACAGCCGGGCGCACAGCGCCCGGCTGTAATACTCTGAAAAGGAGCGGTTTATATGATTAACAAGGAACGACTTCTGAACACTTTTCTGGACTATGTTCGCATTGACAGTGAGAGCCGGCATGAAAAAGCCATGGCTCAGCGTGTGGCAGCCGACCTGAAAGCCATCGGCTGTGAGGTCTATGTGGACGATACCATGGACAAGACGGGCAGCGACACGGGCAATGTGTTTGCAACTCTGCCGGCAACGGCGGAAGGGGAAGCCATCCTTCTGTGCGCCCACCTGGATACCGTGGTCCCCGGCGTGGGCGTGGAGCCTGTGGTGGAGGACGGCGTGATCCGCAGCAAGGGAGACACCGTGTTGGGGTCTGATGACAAGTCCGGAGTGGCTACAATTGTGGAGGCCGTGCGCACAGTGGCCGAGCAAAATATTCCCCATCCCACCATTGAGGTGCTGTTCACCGTATGTGAGGAGATCGGTCTGTTCGGTTCTAGATACATGGACTATAGCCGCCTGACGGCAAAAAAGGCGGCGGTGTTTGATTCCGGCGCCCCGGCGATTATCGTATCGGCGGGACCCGGCCAGTATAAGTTGGGGGCCACCGTCATCGGCCGCACGGCCCACGCTGGTGTCGCGCCCCAGAATGGCATCAGCGCCATTCAGGTGCTGTGTGAAGCCATCTCCAACATGAAGCAGCTGCGCATCGATCCGGAGACCACTGCCAACATCGGTTCTATCCATGCTGAATACCCCACCAATATCGTGGCCGAGCGCGCCACCATGATGGCTGAATGCCGCAGCCGGGATCCGGAGAAACTGGAAAAGCAGGCCAAACATATGGAGGACTGCCTGAAGCTGGCCTGTGAGAAATACGGTGCCACCCTGGAGCTGGAGCGCACCAAAACCTATGACTCCTACAGTCACGATGAAAACGATCCCTTTATTCAGGAGGTGTCGGCCGTTATGAGTCGGGTGGGCCTGCCCCCCAGACTGTTGGCCGGCGGAGGCGGAAGTGATGTAAACAATATGTGCCAGCACGGCATTACTGCCCTGATGTTGGGCACCGGTATGGCCAAGGTGCACACCACTGACGAGCAGATCGCCGTGGCCGATCTGGAGAGGACTGCCCAGCTGGTGCTGGAACTGGTCAAAGCATGATAAAATGCCCTGTCGCAAAGCGACAGGGCATTTTTTATCCATTGAGCATCCACACGCCAAAATTGAGATAGCCCGCGAAGGCCACCCACAGCAAATAGGGTATTTGCAGCAGGGCGGCGAGTTTATCCACCTGATAAAAGCTCGCTGTCATCCACGCGATAAGCAGCCACAGGGCGATGAGCCAGAAGAAGGCGAATCCGTAAGCCTGCAGATTGAAAAACACGATGCTCCACAGGAAGTTAAAGGCCAGCTGAATGAGAAACAGCAAAAGGCCGCGGGAGCGGGCGTTGGAGGCGGGGGTCAGATAGACCCGGGCCGCGCCGATGCCCATCAGGGCATAGAGAATGGCCCACACAATGGGAAAGACGAATGGAGGCGGGGAGAGGGGCGGCTGGAGCACGGTTTGGGTATAGAGCGTGACCCCATCCCGGGTCAGTCGGCCGGCCAGAGCGCCTACGCCCTCTGCCAGGGCGACCCAAAAGACATAGGGTTTCCAGTTGAACGTTTTCATACACATCACCTGGACCTATCCTATGAGGGGAAGTCCTTTTTTATGCTGAAAAGCCATGCCGCCCTATGAGACGGCATGGCTTTTCTTATGCAGAGTAGATTTTCTTCATCCATTTGCCGCTTTTCAGCCGGAAGAAGCACCATACGCACTTGATGATCTGGTCAATTTTGAGGAAAGTATAGATCCAGAAGGCGGGCCAGTGGAAGACCAGCCCGGCCAGATAGCCAAGGGGGATAGAGGCCACCCACAAAAACAGAATATCTCCGGCCATGAGGAACTTGGTGTCTCCGCCGGCCCGGAGCACTCCCTTGGTGAGGATGGAGCTCATGGACTGGAAAATGACGATGATGAGAATGGCGTCCATCAGTTCCCAGGCGATGGCCTTGGCCTCGGGAGAGACCTTGTAAAAGTTAATGATAGGTCCGCGCAGCAGCAAAATGACAAAGGCTGCCAGACAGCCGATGACAAAGCTCATGAACAGGAAGGCGTAGCCCTGCTTCTGGGCCTTTTCAAAGTCGCCCTCCCCCATGGTATGGCCGGTGATGATGCCGCTGGCGTTGGACACACCGGTGGTGAGCACGCTGCTGAGCTGCTGGGTGACCATGGTCACGGAGTTGGCGGCCACAAAGGCCTGACCGATGTGGCCCATGACCATGGAGACCGCGTTGTTGCCCAGTGCCAGCAGGGAGTCGCTGACCAGAACGGGGATGCTGATGCGGATATACTCGTGGAGCAGGTCGCCGCACTTCATGAACACGTGCTTGAGCCGATAGCCGATGCGTTTGTCGGCAAAGAAGAACCAACCGCAGATGGCAGCCAGCTCAAATATGCGGGCAATGAGGGTGCCCAGAGCGGCACCGGCGATCTCCATGCGGGGTGCACCCAGCTCGCCAAAGATGAACACCCAGTTGAAGAACACGTTGACGAAAAAGGCTGCGATGGAGGTGAACAGGGGGACCTTTACCTGACCAACGGTGCGCAGCACAATGGTGCAGGTGAGGCTCAGGCCCATGCAGAAGTAGGTGGGCAGGAGCCAGCGCAGGTAGATCACGCCGTAATGAATGATCGGCTCATCCGGGGAGTACATGCGCATAATCAGCCGCGGGGCAAGGAGCGTTGCTACAGTGAAGATGGATGCAAAAGACAGCACTAACCGAAGCATGATGGTGACGGACTTTTTCAGGCTGTGCAGGTCCTGCATTCCCCAGTAGCGGGAGGTGAGCACAGAAGCGCCCATACCGATGCCCATGCAGCAGATCATAAACAGATTGATGAACTGGCCAGCCAGGGAGGAGGCGGACAGCTGGGCATCTCCCATGCCGCTGAGCATGATGGAGTCCATCAAATTGATGCCCACGGTGATGAGGGACTGCAGGGAAACAGGAATGGCGATGCGAGCCATGCGTGCATACAGCTCTTTTGTGCCCAGATAGTCGCGCAGCGTGGCGTTGTTTGACATAGTAAGGACTCCTTTGGTTGCGGTTGCGTGTCTATTATAGCAGAAAAAAGCGGGCAGTGCACGGAACATCATGGTCCCGAAGAAAAAAGTTTCCCGCAGAACTTCCGCGGGAAACTTTTTCAGAAGGTGCGGTATTACTGGACGTTGCCGTTGAGGATGACAGTGCTTACATTCATTTTATGGTCGGTGATGATCAGATCGGCCCGTTTGCCCACGGCAATCTCGCCCCGGTCAGTGAGGCCCACGGCCCGGGCGGGGTTGTAGGAGGCGCAGCGGAAAGCATCCACGATGGAGGCACCGGTGTGCTTCATCCAGTTGCGGCAGGCCACGTTCAGGGTCAGCTTGGAGCCGGAAATGTCGATGCCGCCGGACTTTCTGTAGGTAAAGTTCAGATCCGTGACGTGCTCAAGACCGGGAACCAACATGGGGTCGTGGATGGTCTGGTCGGAGATCAGGATGATCTTGTCATCGCCCTTGATCTTACGAACCAGCCGCTGCATATAGGGGTCCACGTGGATGCCCATGCTGTCCGAGATGATCTCGGCATAGATGCCGTCGTTGAAGTTGACCGCCTCGTCTACACATACGCCGCGGCATTCGGGGTAGTTGACGATGGTGCCGGTGGCGTTGGTGTGGTGGGTGCCGATGCACAGACCGTAGGGCATGAGGGCCTCAATCTGCTGGGGGGTGGCCTCGGAATGGGTCACGGCAAAGCGTACCTCGGGGTTGGCGGCCTTGGCGGCCTTTACAAAGGGCTCGAGGCCCCGCTCGGGAGCCAGACCCCACACGCGGATGATATCCGCGCCGGCGGCAAGCAGGGGCTCATAGTCCTCCGGCACGGGATCAAACACACGGGGCTGGTTGGGGCCGACCGCATTGGACATGGAGCCGAAGCCGGGATTGATGTAGGGACCCTCCATATAGATGCCGGCGATGATAGAGCCGGGCTGCTTCATGGCCTTACGGATGCGGTCGATCTGCTCCAGATATTCGGGCAGGGTGCCGCGGGTGCTGGGGGTGGCAAGAATGGAAGTGGTGCCAAGATTCAGGTGCTCTTCCTGTGCGGTGACCGGATCGTGGATGAAACGGACGCCTGTGCCGGAATGGCAGTGGATGTCCACCAGACCGGGGCCAACGTAAGCGCCCTTGGCGTCGATGATCTCACAGCCCTCGGGGATGGGGGTGCTTCTCATTTCGCCGAAGCCGGTGATTTTTCCGTCCTCCACCAAGAGGACGGCTTCGGGGATGAGGTGGTCACGCATGACCAGCTCCGCATTGATAATAGCAAGCATGGTAAGTACTCCTTCGTTACAGAATGTCATCCAGCACCCGCAGGTAGATGTCCCGGTACACATCGTAGCCTGCCTGGTTGTAGTGCACGCCGTCAGGCACGAACAGCTCCTGGCGGGGATGGTCATAGTCGCCCGCGTGGCCGGGCTCAAACAGCTCGGGGAAGGTGGAACCGTCAATGAGAGTCACATCGTCGTGCTCGGCGCCGTAGGCGCGGATCAGCTGCCAGTATTCCCTTGTGGTGCTCTTGATGGCGGCGGAGGCATTTTTGCTGTTGGGGGAGGGTCTGTTACCCATCTCCAGGAACAGGCGGATGCCGGGGAAGTCCCGGCGAGCCCATTCCAGAATGCGGAACATCATAAAGGCCACCTCGCTGGCGGTGTAGCCGTAACCCCAGTTGTTGCCGGTGCTGAGCACCAGTGCCCGGGGGTTCCAGGGGCGCACCAGACGGGGATAGTAGTACAGCAGTTCTTCGGCCGAGGAAGTGCCGAAGCCGTGGTTGACGGCTGCCCGGGAGCCGTCCTTCATGCGGATGTCCTCCTCCAGGGGGCGGTGCTTCCATTTGGCGGTCCAACGGGTGAAGTTGGAGGGGCCGTAGAACATGATGAGGCCCTGCTCGCTGGTGGGATCGGCGTTAAAGAAAGAGTCGAGATCGCCACGCTCTTCCAGCCAGCGCAGATTGGGGATTCTTACATCAAACATAATATCCGGCTCCTTTTGGCTCAGCCAAAGATCATGCGGCCAAAGGCCTCGGGCTGGTGGAAGAAGCAGCGCCGATCCATGGCAACAGGATTCCAGCTCATGGTGTGGGGGTTCTGGGTCAGGCCGCCGCACTTATAGCAGTTGGCCCGCATTTCCTTGCCCGTCTCCGGCTTGAAATCGGGGAAGAAACGGCGGATGAAGTGATAGGGGATCTGATAGGTCAGCTCCCAGCCGCCGTCAAACTCGGTCACCGTGGGGCGGAATTCGTCGTTGTCCTCCTCTGGAACCAGACGAATCAGATCGTCGATGCTGGTGCCAAAGCCCAGATAACGGCAGCAGTTGGGGTTGTATTCCAGATTAAAGTAACGCAGGTCACCCTCCATGGGGCAGCAGAAGAACTCCAGACAGCTGTCCTCGCAGATTTCGTCCAGCAGACCGGTCAGTTCCTTGCGCAGAACCGGCTCCAGCGCCCGCTGATGAATCAGAAGAGCCTCGTCGTTGTAGGCCACCTGGGTCCAGGCGCGCACGGGGGTTTCCTCCAGCGTGTGGCGGTAGGTTTCGGTGATCTCCAGTGCGGGAATGGTGTCCCAGTCGGGGGAGCCGGAGACTTTGGAAATGGTGTAGGTTTTCATGTTCGGACTCCTTTCGGCGCGGGCGCAGATGTTACTTGCAGAATAGCACAAAATTGCCGCAAAAGCAACCGCGGCAAGGGATAAACTGTGGGGAAATACAGCAAAAAATTGCGAAAGTGTAACGGGATATTGCTGTGTCAAAAAAAGAAAAATGTATGCAAAAAACCGGCTCTGAAAAGAGCCGGTTTTTAAGGTTACATGGAGGCCAGCAGAGCGTCGGCCAGGTCGGCCAACTGTTCACCGGTGCCCCGGAGCAGGCGGCCGGCGTGGGGTTCATAGCCGCCCTCGTCAAAGGCGCGCTTGGTGGGGAAGTAGCCGAAGGTGCCGTTGGTATGGCAGGCAACAAAGGTCATGGGGAACTTGGAATTGGAGCGGATCTGCCGACCGAATTCGTTGAAAGGCTCGCCGGGCAGACCCACAAAGGCAACGCCGCAGAAGACGACAGCGGTCACCGCCGGATCCAGATAGAACAGATTCTTTCTGGCCAGATCCCGGATGGTATAGCACTCGAAGGCGGTATAGTCATAGCCGGGGAGCAGAGTGCCGTCGATCTCGCCGGACTCGAACTTGGTGATAAGTTCGTCGCACTGCCACAGCTTGTCGGGCTCCAGCTTGGTTCTGGTGTGCAGAAAGTCCTGGGCATAGGCCAGCCCGGTCATGCCGGTGGAGGGGGCGGTTTCATACAGCTCCAGAGCCTTATCGGCAATGGTGCAGCCCAGCTGCATGGCGCTTTCGTGACGGCTGACACCGGAAGGCTGTGCCACAACCAGACGGTTGGTGGCCACCTGCTGCCCCTCGCAGCCGTTGATGAACACGGCGTGGACGTTAGGAGCCAGTTCTTCCGCCCGGCGGCACACGGCGCCGGGGAAGTCAGCGGAGACGTATGGGCCGCCGATGCAGTCCGGGTGCAGCTGGAAGTTGACTAAAATGAGTTCCGGAGCATCTTGCCGCAGGATGCGCACCAGACGCAGAGATTCGTCCGATTCGTGTGCGGGCTCCTTAATGGAGGCAACCGCTTCGGGGGTGTTGTTGGGAGGATTGGTGCGCACGGTGCCGTCCTGCATGTAGTAGCGGCGTACGAAGGTGATGTTCTCGGCCTGGGTTTCGGCTGCGCGCACATCGGTGACGGGCTTCAGATCATCGATGGCCATCTGAGCCGCGTCACACAGGCGGCGGAAGAGCCAGGCATCATACTGGGGGTCAGAGAGGTCGCGGAAATGGTCCACCGCAGGTCCGGTATGGGTGTGGGTATGGCAGAGGAAGACGGACTGTCTGGGCAGGCCCAGCTTCTCGGCGATTTTGGGTGGCCATTCGTAGGAGGCGGTGCCGTAAATGCCTACCAGGTCACACACCAGAAGCACGGCGGTCTTCTCGCCCTCGCCAAAGGCAATGGCTCGCACGAAAAGGGGGTCCAGCACGCCCTTGGCCGGGCGGATAGCAAAGTAGCCGTCAAGGTGTACGCCGAGGGGCGGAGTGATATCCAGTTGGGCGAAACCGGCGCGGCAGGCGTTTATATTCATAAAGATTACCACCTTTTATAGCAGAGATTCTTTCATAGGGAGAATACCACAGGGGGCATGAGAAAGCAAGCAGTTTGCGCAGCCGGGGACATAAAAAGATGGCTCCGCGCAGCGGAGCCATCGGATGAAATATTACAAATCAGCCAGCAGCGCGTCGCCGGTATCGGCCAACTGTTCGGCGATGCCTTTGAGCAGGCGGGTGTTGTGGGCTTCGTAGCCGCCCTGATCAAAGCCTTCGGCGGTGGGATAGTAGCCGTAGTTGCCGTTGGCCTGACAGCACACATTGGTCACAGGGTACTTGCTGTTGCTCCGGATCTGCTTGCCCACCTCATTAAAAGGCTCGCCGGGGATGGACCAGACAGGTCGGTGACGGGCTTCAGGTCGTCGATGGCCATCTGGGCCGCGTCGCACAGACGGCGGTAGAGCCAGGCATCGTACTGGGCGTCGCTGGGTTCCCGATAGGTGGTGACCACGGGGGGGTATGGCTGTGGGTGCAGCAGACAAACACCGCCTCAGTAGGCAGTCCCAGTTTCTCGGCAATCTTGGGGGGGCACTCGTAGGCGGCGTAACCGTACATGCCCGGCATGTCCAGCACCAGCATCACGGCGGTCTTTTCGCCCTCGCGGAAGGAAGGCGATGGCGCGTACATAGATGGGGTCCAAAACGCCCTTGGTCACACGAGCAGTGTAATAGCCGCCGATGCGTACACCCAGGGGTGGAGTGATATCCAGCCGGGCAAAGCCGGCACTGCAAGTGTTCATATCTATAATAATGCCGCCTTCATTATGGGGCTTCTTGAGGGCAGAGCAACACAAAATACTGGGAAAGTCAACAAAAGAATAATTTGCGAATATAGTGGTGGATACTTCAAAAAACAGGAGAAAAAATAATATTAGACAAAACAAGAAAGGGAGAGGGCACAAAAAAGATGGCCCCGCGAAGCGGAGCCATCTTTTGGTGATGGGATAAAACTTAGCCCTTGACGGAGCCGATCATAACGCCCTTCTGGAAGAACTTCTGGACCAGAGGATAGGCGGCGATGATGGGGGCAGAGGAGACCACGATCAGAGAGTACTTGATCAGGTCAGTGATGCCGGTCATTTCGGCAATCAACTCGGGGTCGTCGATCTGAGTCAGGTCGATCTTGGAGGCGTTCAAGATGTCGCGCAGGACCACCTGCAGAGGCTGCAGGTCGCGGTCGCGGAGATAGATCATGGCGGAGAAGTAGCTGTTCCAGTGACTCACAGCGTAGTACAGGGTGACCACGGCGAGCACAGCCTTGGACAGGGGGAGCACGATACTCCACAGGGTACGCAGCTCCGAGCAGCCGTCAATGCGGGCAGCCTCGATCAGCTCGCTGGGGATGCTGTTCTTGAAGTAGGTGCGGATGATGATCATGTTATAGGTGCTGATGGCACCGATCAGGATCAGAACCCAACGGGTGTTGGTCAGCTTCAGATCGCTCATCAGCAGATAGGTGGGGATGAGGCCCGCGTGGAACATCATTGTGAAGGTAAACAGTCCGGTGACCAGTTTTTTGCCCTGATAGTTGGGGCGGGACAGGGGGTAAGCCACCAGAACGGACAGGAGCATATTCAGGGCAGTACCGACTACGGTGTAGAAGATGGTGTTGCTGAAGCCGACCCAAACGCTCTTGTAACTGAAGATGACCTTATAGCCCTGCAGGGAGAAGTCCACCGGCCACAGAAGGACCTGGCCGCTGGAAACGGCGATGCCGGAGGAGAAGGAGCAGGACAGAACGTAAACAATGGGGTAGCCAACGACCAGCAGCAGAAGAAGCAGGATAATATCCGTGCTGGCATACAGCAGCTTGTCGTCCCAGGAACGATTTCTCTTAATCTTGATGTCGCGATGTTTTTTAGCCATTTTCGTCCTCTCCTTTCCTTAGAACATTCCCTGCTCGCCGTTGGTCAGCTTACTCACGATGCCGTTGACCAGCAGCAGCATGGTGGTGTTGATCACGGAGTTAAACAGGTCGATGGCGGCAGCGTAGGACATCTGCATTTTGCCGAGGCCCGTCTTATAAACGTAAGTAGAAATGACTTCGGAGGTGGACAGGTTCAGGTCGTTCTGCATCAGGAAAACCTTTTCGTAGCCCACGGTCATGATGGAACCGAAGCGCAGGATCAGCATAATGGACACGGTGGGCAGAATGGCGGGCAGGTCCACGTTCAGCACGCGCTTCCAGCGGCTGGCGCCGTCCAGCTCAGCGGCTTCGTGCAACTCGTGGGATACGCCAGACAGGGCGGCCACGTAGATGATGGTGTTCCAGCCCATCTGCTGCCACACGCCGGACCACACATACAGATGGCGGAAAGCACCGGCGCTGGCGCGGATATCAGGAGCGACGCCGATACCGCCAAACAAGTGGTAGAAAGTACCTACTACGCCGCACACGGGGTTCAGGATCTGGTTGATGATACCGACCAGAACCACGACAGAGATGAAGTGAGGCATGTAGGATACGTTCTGAGTGATCTTCTTCAAGACCTTGCGCTCACTGACATGGAGCATCAGAGCCAGGATGACGGGGATGGGGAAGCTGACCAGCACCGAGTAAAGGGAGATAAGCAGGGTGTTGGAAATGATCTGGGTGAAGTTGTAGGCCTTAAAGAAGGCGATGAAGTGCTTGAAGGCTACCCACTCGCTGCCCCAGATGCCGGCACGGGGTCTGAAATCCTTGAAAGCAATCTGTATG
This sequence comes from Lawsonibacter sp., assembly GCA_045534105.1. Taxonomy (GTDB): domain Bacteria; phylum Bacillota; class Clostridia; order Oscillospirales; family Oscillospiraceae; genus Lawsonibacter. Next base: position 15,119 of record JAZSJB010000079.1, read on the forward strand.
CCATACATAGGGACATACTTGAAGAGCAGGATGTAGGCCACGGGCAGCAGACACAGCAGATGCAGCTGCCAGTTTTTGCGGAACCGCACCAGAAACTTTTGGAATTTGCTCTGATTGTTCTGTACAGCCAGAGTGCTGGGTGCGGCAGGCGTGGTTTGCGTTGTTTTCATGCGCGAACTTCCTTTCGTGTGGTTTGCTTCCCTGTTGGGGATATGGCCCCGTTCCGCGGCGGTGACGGCGCGGTCGCAGAACGGAAGAACATACGAACATACAACTTATTCTAATCCTTACGCGGGCAAAATGCAATAGCTGAAAGGGGATATTTTTGCTTTTTTGGGATAAAAAGCAAAATGGGCCGGCGGGAGGGGGGAGTAAGTTGGCTGCCAAAGCTGGCGATAACACATATAAAAATATGTGTATCACGGTGTGTCAAGGTTGGCAGGTGAAGGGGTAAGGGTGCCGTCATGGTAAATATGACAGGGAACCCCGGCTTTTCTGGTTCTGTTTTCATTCATATCCTAAAACAAAACCCGGAACAACACAACAAGCAATCTGGCGAAATTACTTGCATTATCCGCATGAGCTGGCAGAAAACGGGGAATGTGGCGAAAATGACGTTGCAAATTGCAACACCTTCCGTTTATAATAGAAAAAAGATATCTGTTGCCCACATAGAAGGAGCAAACAAATGAAAGAAAATATCCAGCGATTAATGTCCAAACTGTCGCTGTTCTGGCGGTATTTTTTCCTGCTGGCAGCGGTGGTCCTTGTATTTATGGTTGCGTTTACCGTAGCAACCCGGCAGTTTACCGAAACGTTGCGCGGCTCGTATCTGGAGCAGGCCCAGAGTAGTTTTGAAAAGAATGCCGAACTGTTTTCCAAAGATCTGTCTCTGATCCACTCCCTACCCGTGTCCATGGCGGATGCGGAACACTATGTGGCGGTGGCGAGGACCGTGGAACCCCGGGGGACACAGTATGCCTTTTATCTGTCGGCGCTGAGCAACTCTTTTATGCTGCAGTGCCTTTTGCTGGACCTGCCGGCTGAGGGCTTTGTATATTTCAGAGAAAGTGAGGCCTGCTTGACCAGGCGGCGTATCTTTACCGATGCGGAGAGCTGTTTTGAGTCCTACATTATATATGATGAGAACATCTCTGTGCTGGATGACCTGCGGGGGGAGGAACTGAGCATCGGCTCCCGGCTGCTTCCGGCCTGTGAGGTGTCGGTGGGCGGACGAACGGATACCTATCTGACTGCTTTAGTACAGTCGGTCGGAAAGGAAGCGGCTTACGGCTTCCTTTACCCGGTGGAGACCATCGAGGAGTATTTTCAGATTGGGGCGCTGCCCGCGGACACCTGCTTTGACCTGATCCGGTCGGATGGGACGGTGCTTTATTCCCATTCCGGACAGCCTGGGAACGAGAAAGATTATATCCGGTTGACCTGCGAGCTGCCGTCCTTGTCCAGTACGGTTTCTATTGGGATCCCTCGTACTTACTTTCAGGCAACAGTCAACCGGGACCAGACGGTGGCTCGGATCATTTTCCTGCTGTCTGTGGTGATGGGCATTGCCATGTGCTTCTTTTTCTCTCATATCAGCGTCAAGCCCTTCCGGCAGCTGATCAGGAGCCATACCACCGAACCGGTTCAGGATACGCCGGTAAATGAGCTGATAGCCATCGACAGCTTTTTGAAAACAGCGAAGGAGAAGAATGTGGCCCTGAGAGGTATGCTGCTGTCCAGTCTGCTGGTGCGGGCCTTTTCCGGCCTTATTATCCCGGAGGAGGAGTACAAAAAGATTTCTGCGGCCTTTCCGGCGTTCGGTGAACCCCTGCGGGTCGCTGTTGTACGGGATCGCTCGGTGGACCCGGATGCGGAAGAAGAAAATACTCTGATCAACCGCCTGCGCCTGGCGCTTCCCGAGCGGTTTATATGTGAATATGTCAACATTCAGGAAACCATTATCCTGTTTTCCGCTGATGCGGCATTTAGCGAACAGCTGCAGCAGGTTCTTTTGGAGTTGAACGCAGGAGAGGAACGGGAAGTGCGTTTTGTCTGCGGAGTCAGTGCTGCTTTTGAGGGGGCGGAGGCGATCAGTCAGGCCATTCGTCAGGCTCAGTTCTGCCTGCCGGAAAACGGAGAACGGGTGTTGGTTCAGATGTCACGGGACGGCCTGGAAGGTACGTTGGCCGCAGAAACGATGGACCTAACTTTGTTTCAGCAGGCACTGGCTTGCTGGAACCGGCAGGAAGCGCTGGTGCAGATCGACCAAATCGCGGCCTTTGCAGGAAAGAACACCAAGGTCCGGCCGCAGGAACTGTTTTACAGCCTTCTGTTTTTGCTGCGGGATGCGGCTCACTCTGGCAAGATGTCCTTTGAGGAACATGCGAATATGACATACCAGCCCACCAGTTCTCCCGTGGCGAACCTGCGCAGGCTCAAGGGGGTCGTCAATGACTTGTTTGAGCAGAAGCTGGCCGCACAGATGACGGACAAGCAGGTACTCTGTGAACAGATCGTTCAGCACATAAAAACCAATTATTCCGATCCCGGACTGTGCATGGCCTCACTGGCCAAGCAATTCTGCGTCTCCGAACGGTTTTTGTATAATGCTGTGCAGGAGAGTACCGGCATGAATGTAAGCACTCTGCTGCTCCAGTGTCGTATGCAGGAGGCAGCCCGGCTGCTGCGGGATTCGGATGAAAACGTCAGTTCCATCGCGGAGAAGTGCGGATATCCGGTGGAGAGCACCTTCTACCGCAATTTCAAGAAATATTATCATATGACGCCGGCGGAATATAAAAGCGCCCACTAAAGAGAGGGAAAACCATGAAAAATATCCTGTCCTATGACTCTAAGCTCATTATCATGCTGGAAGGCGTGGCTAACACCATGCTGCTGAACATTCTGTTTTTGATCTGCTGTGTGCCGCTATTTACCATTGGGGCGGCCTTTACGGCCCTGTTCAGCGGCTGCCGGGCCCTGATGAATGACGAGGCCTGTTTCAAAGCGTTCTTCCGGGGCCTGCGTTCCGGATTCAGGCGGTCCACCCTGGCCTGGCTCATCCAGCTGCCTGTTCTGGCAGTGCTTGCTCTGACCGCACACTCTGTTTGGGTGTACATGAACGCAGGCATAAAAATGGGTGCGTTTACACTGGTGGTGGCCCTGATCGGACTGGTGATCGCCCTGGCCGTGTCCATGATGACCTTTCTGTTCTACTCTCGGTTTGAGTGCACCCTGGGGCAGCTGCTGAAAAACGGACTGTTCATGACAATGGCGCACCTTTTCCGGGCGGTCCTTATTGGCCTTGCAAACTGGACCCCTGTACTTATGTTTTTTCTGACTCCGTATACCTTCGTGCAGCTGAGTATCGTTTTTGTTGCGCTTTGGTTCGGAGTGTCGGCCAGCCTGTCTGTATGGCTGATGAAAAAGCCCTTTGCCGCATTGGCGGTGGAAGCAGGGGCGGCACAGGCTGGGGCGGAGACAGAAGAAGCGCTGCCGGAATAAGGTGCCGTTGGGCTGCTGTTCTGAGTCTGCGCACTTTTAATAGGAAACATATACGCAGGACCTGGCGAGCAGGTCCGGCGTATATCCATTTATATCACGATCTTGATGTTGTGGATTATTTGATTTGTCAGGCACTCAGTGTTCCCCAAAACAAAACCATCGTTTGATTTACCCTGTCATATTTTGCGGTTTGTTTCAATATTTACTGTAATAAAGAGAAAAATGAACCCGTCGATTGCAAATTTGTGTGGGGATATGTTATCATAAACAATTGAATATGGAGTTTTTTCTTCGAAATCCGAAGATGTTGCATATTGAAAGAATGAAACGATGGAGGAGAAGTCGAGTGGAAACCGCGAAGAAACTGCAGAGTGTCTGCCAGGCGTTCCGGATTCCGGGAAAGCACCTGCGATTTGAGCAGATCATCGACACCTGTATATGAAAACAATAAAAGGAGTGTTGCGAAGCAACACTCCTTTTATTGACAGATCAGGCGGGACACTGCCTTCCGGTGTGGTCGATGGTGTAGTTCCCGGTGAGGATGATCTGGGAGATGGGGACGAAGGTATAGCCCTCCTGCAAAAGATATTCAATGATACCGGGTAAGGCCTCCGGGGTGTGCTTGGCGGCGTTGTGGAACAGGACGATGGAACCAGGGCAAACCTTGGAGGTGACCCGCTTGGTGATGTCCGCAGCGGACAGGTCTTTCCAGTCCAGGCTGTCCACGTCCCACTGGATGGGTTCCATGCCCATGGCGCGAATGGCGCGGATGGAGTTGTCATCGTAGTCTCCGTAGGGCAGGCGGATCAGGGTGGGCCGCACGCCGGTGACCGATTCGATCTTGTCGTTGCAGGCACTCAGGTCGTCTGTGATTTGTTGCGCGGACAGCTGGGGCAGGTGGGCATGGGTGTTGGAGTGGTTCATGATCTCATGTCCTGCATCGTGCAGGGCCTTGACCGACTCGGGATAGCGGTCCACCCAGTCGCCCACCACAAAAAAGGTGGCTTTGACATTATAGCGGCCCAGAATGTCGATCAGCTGTTGGGTGTCCTCGTTTCCCCATGCGGCGTCGAAGCTGATAGACAGCATTTTTTGATCCCGCTGGACGCAGTAAATGGGGAGCTGCCGGGCGGTGGCAGCAGCGCCCACGGCGGGCGGATAGTTGACCACGTAAAGCATGACTGCGGCCAGACACAGGCAAAGGGCGGCAGACCACCACGTTTTCTTCAGCAGAAGGACTTTGACAGTTCCCGTTTTCTTCAACATGAAACAAGACCTCCGATCTCATAGTTGATGAAGTATATGCACCGGAGGGGTAAAACAGAAACAAAACCCCGCACGAGCGGGAGAGGGAAGAAAAAAGACGGAGTGTTTTGCAAACACTCCGTCTTTGTGTAATTGTCGTTGACAAAGTAAACCACTGGCTATGCCAGTGGAAAATAAAAAGCTTATAGCGAGGAAAGAAGTAGACAAAGAAAAAACTCCTCGATAAAGTAAAGTCAAGGTTTGCCGACCAGACTAACAAAATCGAGGAGGTCTTCATCATGAAAAAAGATAAAGACATAGGTAGTTTAGAGCATACAGCGTGGCGGTGTCAATATCATATCGTATTTGCACCGAAATATCGGCGAATGGAGATATACGGGACAATCAAGCAGGACATAGGGAATATATTGAGGAAATTGTGTCAGCAAAAGGGAGTGGAAATTATAGAGGCACAAGCGTGTACAGACCATATCCACATGCTCATCAGTATACCGCCCAAATACAGCGTATCTCAGATAATGGGGTATCTGAAGGGAAAGAGTAGCCTCATGATATTCGATAGACATGCAAATTTGAAGTATAAGTATGGCAATCGACATTTTTGGGCGAGAGGCTATTATGTAGATACGGTAGGAAGAAATAAAAAAGCGATCAAGGAATATATAGCAAACCAACTGCAAGAAGATCAAATCGCGGACCAAATGAGTATAAAAGAGTACATAGACCCGTTTACGGGTAGCAAGAATCCCAAGGCATAAAATAACCCCTTAAGGGGTAGCCCGAGAAAGAAATGCAGTCGGCAAATCTTTCGGGGCCCCTTAAGGGGCGTAGTCCGAATAAAGCCCTTATAGGGCTTACTCAAGCCTCCGGCTTAGCCGGAGGTTTTGACTTATGTGTCTGAGCCGTGGCCCAGGCCAGTATTTCTTGGCCCTGCGGGCCAATTCACCTTCTCATGAGCAGTCACAAAAACACGCCGATGGAAAACTTCTGTGGGTGTTCCTTTGCTCAGCCGATGGCCAAAAAGTGATAGGTAGCGGGGTGGAAGTAGTGAGAATGGATGTACCAGGAAACAGTGTTGCCCTCCCAGGTGATATACATCCACGCAGTATTATAGTTGGTGTAGTTGTGGGGATCGTAGCAGCATCTCATTTTTGTGACGTCACGAAGCATGATCGTAGGGGCCAGCGAAAGAGTTGTCGTTTCGGAATCTCCCTGCACCAAAAGAATCGCCTTGGGGGGGAAATCGAAGGTGTAAGAGAGCGGAGCATTTTCCTTGTACTGCTCTGTCACGGTGATGCTGCCCGCCTGGAACTTGGGAAGTCCTGCTTTTAGGTCCAGCAGTGCCTGTTCGATTTTTGCGTTGTCGGCGTTGAATTCTGCCATGATGACGCTGTCTTCCAGCGACCACTGGTTCAGACCGTAGACCGGGGTTTGATTACTTGCCATAAGATAAATATTCCTCCTGTTTTTATGATGGGGCAAAAAGTCCCTCATAATAGGGAGGATCAGGGAGAAAAGTGTATGTTTTTGTACACCAATAGGAAAATAAATTAAGGACGAGAGAGGATTGCCCAGAAAAAAACTCCGTTCCCCGAAGTGGGGAACGGAGTTTTTTGAAGAATTATTCTTCTTCCATAGCTTTCGCAGCTTCGATAGCCTTCTGCTGAGCAGCTACCCGCAAGGGGCACGCCGCATCCGTAGCGCTCCTTTGTCGCTGACGGCTGCGCTGAGGGGGGCAATCCGTTCCCATCGGCACTTGTGCCGATGGGGTCCCAATTGATCATCTTGCTCGGGCGAAGTGAATTCGCCCTGCGCAATTCCGGGCAAGCCGGGAATTTACGGCGCAAAAGCGCCGAATACGAGGATTGCCCCGAAAAAAAGCTGCTCCCCCGAAAGGGGGAGCAGCTTTTGAATGAAAGATTATTCCTCTTCCATTGCCTTGGCAGCCTCGATAGCCTTCTGCTGAGCAGCAGGGGGGCAATCCTCGTAGCGGACGAAGTGGAAGGTGTAAGAACCGCGGGACTGGGTCATGGCGCGCAGATCGATGGCGTAAGAGGTCATCTCGGCCATGGGAACCTCGGCCTCAATGATCTGGTCGCCGTCGTTGGTGGGAGTCATACCCATCACGCGGCCGCGGCGCTTATTCAGATCGCCGATAACATCGCCCATGTAGCTGTCGGGCACGGTGACCTTCAGCTCACCCACGGGCTCCAGCAGGACGGGGTTGGCCTCAGGCATGGCAGCCTTGTAAGCCAGGATGG
>JAZSJB010000058.1:0-29189 GCA_045534105.1 Lawsonibacter sp.
TTTAGCTGTACAATTTTCTCGGACATGGTTTGCTGTCTCCTTTCGAATGTGTGTGTCGCAACTTCATTCTACCAGAGATCTGCAAACCATGTCTCCTTTTTTACCCTTTTTTCAATTTGCGCAATTTATTGTACCTTATCGCAAGAGCTAAATATGTTGTTGTATATTTATGCATATTCGCCTTAAATGATCGGGCACCATTTGGGCACCATTTTGTAATTTTATATAAATGATAACAAAAACAAAACCCTTGGAAACGTAGTGTTTCCAAGGGTTTTATGGCGCAGCGGGTGGGATTCGAACCCACGTGCGGTTGCCCGCAAACTGATTTCGAGTCAGCCCCGTTATGACCACTTCGATACCGCTGCAAATAGAAAAAGTGGACTGTATTATTATGGCATATTTTCCTTCCGGTGACAAGGGAAAAATGTGTTTTTTCAAAGTGCTTTGTTGCACAACCCGCAACATTATAGTACAAGAACAGGGAAAAAGCACTGGTGCTGCAGAAAAGAATGTGGTATACTGCTTGGGACGAGTTTCCACACCTCGTCCAAGCGAGAAGTGCGTAGGGTAGGCACATAGGGGAGCTTGGACCGAAGCGAGGGATACAAACCAAGCAAGCGCCGCTTGCTGTTTGTGTTCCGAGACGGAGGGAAAGCGACCCGGCTATGTGCCCAACCCGCAGCATGACAAGGCGAAGCGCTACTCACCAAAATGCCTTCACTTCTCGTTCGTTCGGCATATTGCCGTTCTCTAAACAAAAAATGGAGGTATCATTATGAAACGCATGACGATCCGAGAAGTATCCCTTGCAGCGGTAATTGCCGCTGTGTACGCCGGTCTGACCCTGTTTCTGCCCCTGCCACCATATATGGGCATCCAGCTGCGGGTGGCCGAGGCACTGACCGTGCTGCCGTTCTTCTTTCCTGCAGCCACACCGGGCCTGTTTGTGGGCTGTGTGATCGTAAACCTGTTTTCTCCCTTCGTCTTGGACGTGGTGTTTGGCTCCACGGCTACCCTGCTGGCCTGCATTTGGACCGGGCGGCTGAATAACCGCTGGCTGGCCCCCATGCCGCCGGTGGTGTGTAATGCGGTTATTGTGGGAGTGGAGATTGCCTGGGCCGAGGTAGGCTTTTCACCAGCGTTTTGGTCCGCGTTTGTATTTAATGCCGCCACGGTAGGGCTTGGTGAGTTGCTGGCCTGCTATGTGTTCGGGTCCGTGCTGTTGTCCGTTTTGTACCGCACCCCGGTGTGCCGTGCCCGAATTGCGCCCGAGCGGCTGGAGCAGCTACAGGGTTTTCAAAAACGGGACTGACCCATAACACCGGGTTTCGGCCCGGTGTTATTTTTTGCTTGTATTTTTTTGTGAAATAGGCTACAATGATGATGAACAATTGTGTTCCAGTGCCCAAAGAAAGGAAGGGTATTTTATGAAACAGCAAACGGAAAAGGGCGAGATCCGCATCAGCAACGAGGTGTTTACCAACATTACCGGTGCTGCTGCCACCAACTGTTATGGCGTGAAGGGTATGGCGGTCCGCTCTGCGACTGACGGCCTTGTTCACCTGCTCAAGCGGGAGTCTATGGGCAAGGGTGTGAAGGTATATTATAACGAGGACAACTCCGTCTCTATCGAATTGCACATCGTTGTAGAGAACGGGGTCAATCTGGTGGCCGTGTGCCGCTCCATCATGAGTGAGGTGCGCTATGTGGTCAGCAAGACCACCGGCTGCACCGTCAAGTCCGTGGACGTGTGTGTGGACTCCATGCGCGTGTAAGGCTGGACGACCAACAAAGAAAGGAAACTTGTCGCTATGATACAGACTATTGACGCGGCGGCTTTTCAACGCATGGTCATCCACGCCGCCGCAGCCATCCACCTGCAGAAGCAGCCCATCAACGATCTGAACGTGTTCCCCGTCCCTGACGGTGACACGGGCACCAATATGAGCCTGACCATCTCTGCCGCATCTGCGGAGATGAAGAAAAAGTCCTTCTATACCGTGGGTCAGGCTGCCTCCGCCGCGGCCAGCGCCCTGCTGCGCGGCGCCCGGGGTAACTCCGGTGTGATTCTCTCTCTGCTCTTCCGTGGTCTTGCCAAGGCAGTAAAGGAAAAGGATACCATCGATGGCCGGGACTTTGCCATTGCCCTTGACTTTGGCGTGGCTGCCGCCTATAAGGCGGTCATGAAGCCTGCCGAGGGCACCATCCTCACCGTCTCCCGCATGGCCGCCGCCAAGGCCGCCGAAAAGGCCAGGGAGGACAACAGTGTGGAAGCCGTGCTGGAGGCCGCTATTGCCCAGGGACAGGAGACTCTGGCCGACACCATCAACATGAACCCCGTGCTGAAAAAGGCCGGCGTGGTGGACGCGGGCGGCAAGGGCTTTATTGTGATCCTTGAGGGGATGCTGGCCGAACTGCGCGGTGAGCCCATGCCCGAAGTGACCGAGGACAGCGGCGAGGAAGAAAGCTCCGTGTTCAGCGAGATGGCGGACGAGGAAATCACCTTCGCCTTTGATACCGTGTTCATCGTACGCAAGAAGGACCCTGATGTGAATCTGGAGCCCTTCCGAAAGTATCTCAACAGCATTGGCGACAGCCTGGTCATCGGTGAGGACGATGAGGCATTCAAGGTCCATGTCCATACCAACACGCCCGGCGATGCGCTGAATGAGTCTCAGAAGTACGGCACACTGGAGTTGGCCAAGATTGAGAACATGGTCACCCAGCGGGACGATCTGGCTGCCGGCCGCAAGGCCCAGAGTACCGACGATCTGGAGGCTGTTGAAAAGGAACTGGAGGAGCAGAAGACCCCCGTTCATGCCGCCCCGGAAAAGAAGTTTGGCTATGTGGCTGTGTGCGCAGGCGAGGGGCTGGAGGCCGTGTTCCGCGACCTGGGTGTGGATGCTCTGGTGGGCGGCGGTCAGACTATGAACCCCTCCACCGAGGACATTCTCAAGGCGGTGGATGCCACTCCAGCCGAGATCGTCTATGTTCTGCCCAACAACAAGAATATTATCATGGCTGCCGAGCAGTGCATTCCCCTGTGTGAGGATAAAAAGGTGATCGTACTGCCCACCAAGACGGTACCTCAGGGCATTTCCGCCATGCTCAGCGCAGATCCCGATGCCGATGAGGAGGACAACACCATTGCCATGACCGAGGCCTTCGCCCGGGTACGCACGGATGAGATCACCTACGCGGCCCGCGACTCCGATTTTGGCGGCTTTGCTATCAAGCAGGGCGATTATATGGCCCTGACCGAGCACCAGTTGTTCGGGACAGATACCGACCTGAATTCCCTGCTGGAGCAGTTGGCTAAGGCCGAGAGTGAGAAGGGGGCGGAATTCGTCTCCATCTTCTACGGTGAGGATGTGACCCAGGAACAGGCCGAGCAGGCCCAGACCATCTTTGCTTCTGCCTGTCCCGATGCGGAGGTCAGCCTTCTGCCCGGCGGACAGCCTGTCTATTACTACATGATCTCGGTGGAGTAACTATTTCAGCCCCCGTGCCGTTGGCGCGGGGGCTTTTCGCACCTTTTGGGTACGCCTTTCGTAGAATGGAATGTGATTCGCCGCCCTAAGGCGGACACATACGGATATGGAAGGAGTGGTGGCAGATGGAGCTGCCATTGAGCGCGCTCGCCCGGGGCGAGTGGGCATATATCAGCCGGGTGGATGGAAAAGCTGACATGACCCTGCGGTTGGAAGAATTAGGCCTGATGCCGGGCACGCGGATAGCATGTGAGCTGGTCAGCCCGGCCGGAGATCCCGCGGCCTATCGGGTGCGTGGTGCGCTGATCGCGCTGCGCAGGGGAGATGCAGAAAAGGTGACAGTTGTGCCCGGTGAGGGGGAACAGGGATGAGCCGGACACAGAGCATCCAACGGCCCGGAGCGGAGGGACGCATTGTTGCATTGGCGGGCAACCCCAATGTGGGAAAGTCTACCCTGTTCAATGCACTGACCGGACTGCACCAGCACACGGGAAACTGGCCGGGAAAGACAGTGGCTGTGGCGCAGGGCGAGTACGTACATCGGGAACGGCGCTTTCTGCTGGTGGATCTGCCGGGTACTTATTCTCTCAATGCCCACTCCCCGGAGGAGGAAATCACCAGAGATTTTCTGAGCTCGGGACAGGCGGACGCCGCAGTGGTCGTGTGTGATGCTACCTGTCTGGAGCGTAGCCTGATCTTTGCCCTGCAGGTCATGGAGAGTACGCCAAACGTGGTGTTGTGCATCAATCTTCTGGACGAGGCGCGCAATTTGGGGATGCAGGTGGATACAGCAACCCTGGCCCGCCAGCTGCAGGTCCCTGTGGTGGGTACCTGTGCCGGACGGGGAGAAGGTCTTGAGGAGTTGTTGGACGAGGTAGAGTACATCTCCCATCCACAAAGTACACACCGGCAAAAGGCGGTGGAACGGACCCAAGAGGAAAGAATCGCTCTGGCGGAACGCTGCGCGGGGATGGCTGTTTCACGGAAAAGGGAGGACCCTCTGGCCGGACAGCGAAAGGTGGATCGGCTTCTTACCTCGCGGCGCACGGGAATCCCCCTGATGCTGCTTGCGCTGAGCGTGGTGCTGTGGCTGACCGTTGTGGCAGCCAATATTCCTTCACAGCTGTTGTCGGATAGCTTGTTTGCGGTGGGTGAGGTCATGCGAACGGCCCTGGTCGCCATGGGGGCACCGGAGTGGGCCATCGGCCTGAGTGTGGACGGCATATACCGGGTCCTGGCCTGGGTAGTTGGGGTGATGCTGCCTCCCATGGCCATCTTCTTCCCACTGTTTACGTTGCTGGAGGACCTGGGATATTTGCCCCGGGTCGCCTTTGTGCTGGACCACGCGTTCCATAAAGCGGGGGCCTGTGGGAAGCAATCCCTTACCATGTGCATGGGACTTGGATGCAATGCCTGTGGGGTTACCGGGTGCCGTATTATTGACTCCCTCCGGGAGCGACTGATTGCCATTGTGACCAACTCGCTGGTGCCCTGTAACGGGCGATTTCCCACCCTGATCGCGCTGATAACCCTGTTTTTTGTGGGCAGCGGGGGCGGCTTGATGACCAGTCTGGGAGCGGCGGGAATGCTGTTGGGGGTGCTGGTGCTGGGCGTTGGGATGACGCTTCTGGTGTCCCGGCTGCTGTCAGCCACAGTGCTGCGGGGAATGCCGTCTTCCTTTGCGCTGGAGCTGCCACCCTACCGCCGACCCCGGGTAGGGCAGGTGGTGGTGCGCTCGGTGCTGGACCGGACCATATTTGTGCTGGCCCGTGCGGTGGTAGTGGCAGCACCGGCGGGACTTGTGATCTGGTTGTGTGCCAATGTGACCATTGGAGGCGGAACGATCCTGTTCCATATTACTGGGATTCTGGACCCGCTGGGACGGATCATGGGCCTTGACGGCGTTATTCTGATGGCCTTTCTTTTTGGGTGGCCGGCAAACGAGATCGTGGTGCCTATTATTCTGATGGCCTATCTGTCTCAGGGAACACTGGTGGAGGTCGGTGAACTGGATGTGGTTGGACAGCTGTTGCGGGAGAACGGGTGGACCGGGTTGACAGCCCTGTGCACCATCCTGTTTTCACTGTTCCACTGGCCTTGCTCAACCACCTGTTTGACCATCGCCAAGGAGACAGGAAGCGCGAAATGGACGGCACTGGCTGTGGCAGTACCCACCCTTGTGGGGTTCTGCCTGTGCACCCTTGTGGCGACGATAGGGCGGATGGTGATGTAAGTCGATTGACGCAGGACACCCGGGTGGGTTATAATAAAGAAGACGGAAACAAAAGAGGAGAGAATTATGAAGCGCATTTTATTTGTTTGCCACGGCAATATCTGCCGCAGCACCATGGCGGAGTTTGTATTTAAGCATTTGCTTCGGCAGCAGGGGCGGGAGAGTGAGTTTTTTATCGACTCCGCCGCTACCTCAACCGAGGAGCTGGGGAACCCGGTTCACCCCGGTACCCGGCGCAAGCTGGCCCAGGTGGGGATTCCCTGTGGTGACCACCGAGCCAGGCAGCTGCGCAGGGGAGAATACGGTGACTTCGATCTTCTCATCGGCATGGACGAGGCAAATCTGCGTAATATGCGCCGCATGCTGGGCGGCGATCCGGATGGGAAGGTGCATGGGCTGCTGGACTTTGCCGGACGGGAGGGGGAGAGCATTGCTGATCCCTGGTATACCGGGAACTTTGATGAGACTTATGAAGATGTGCTTGCCGGCTGCCGTGGGCTGCTGGTGCATTTGACGGAAAAGGGATGAAAAGGGGGGAACGGCGGCATGCCGTTCCCCTTTTGCGTTGACAAATCAGGGGTGGGGCGGCTATAATAAGGGAGAAAAAGGCGGGATAAGGTCCCGCAGAGCGGAAAACAATATGAAAAGAGGGAAAACTATGGTTTCCAACGCTCCCATTGGTATCTTCGACAGTGGCGTGGGCGGCTACACGGTGGCCCGTGCTCTGCAGAAGCATTTGCCCAAAGAAGATGTGATCTATTACGGCGATGGCTGTAACGCGCCCTACGGCAACCGCTCCAAGGAGGATATCGTCCATCTGGTGCGTCAGATTTTGGATTTTATGGCCTCCAAGCAGGTGAAAGCTGTTGGTATCGCGTGCAATACCATCTCCACCCTGATCGACGAGTTTACCGGCTATGACTTTCCTATTTTCAGCATCGTGCAGGCCGGCGCGGACGAGGTGGTCAAGTATGCCCCTGCCAAGGTAGGTGTGCTTTCCACCTGCTTTACTGCCCAGACCGGGGCCTATGCCAAGCTCATCAACGCTGCCGCACCCCAAATTGAAGTGTTCTCTCAGGGCAGCGTGAATCTGGCTGCGCTGGTGGAGTCGGGCACGGCGTCCGATGAGGAGATCGCCGCAGAGCTGCACGACAGTCTGGGACTGATGGCCAAGGCTAACCCTGATGTGGATACTCTGGTGCTGGGCTGCACTCACTATCCCTTGGCCCGGGACATCATCGCCCGGGAGTACCCCCAGTTTACCAATATCATCGACCCCGCCATGGGTCAGGTGGAGCAGTTGCGCTCCTGCCTTGCCGCCAACAACGCCCTGAACGAGAACGGCGGCAGCCTGAAGGTGTTTACCTCCGGTGACTGTGCCAAATACGAGGCGCTGGCCGCCCGGTTGGGCATGAAACTCACCGGACCCGCCACCCAACTGCACGTGGCAACCCCCCTGTAAACAGGATAAAAAATTCCCCACCACCGGTGGGGAATTTTTTTATCCGTTTTTCTTGTTCCAGGAGAAACCGGGATCCCGCACCTGAAAGGCGCCGCCGGAGATCTCCACCACCTCGGCGGTGATGTAGCCCGCCAGATCGGAGGAAAGAAATGCGATCAGCTGGCCGATTTCCTCCGGCTTTGCCAACCGGTGGAGGATGGTGGTGTCGGTGAGGAAGGAGGTGTCACCGTACTTGTTTTTCAGCATTTCTGTTTCAGTAAAGCCGGGGGCAACTGCCACCACGCGGATATTCTTGGCGGCCAGCTCGCTGGCCATGACCCGGGTCAGGGCATTGACTCCCGCTTTGGACACAGGATATGCCCCCTGATGGGTAAAGGCGATGCGCCCGCTCAGGGAGGATACGTTGACGATCGCGCCGCCGCCGGACTGCTCCATATAGGGTGAGATGACCTTGGAGCAGTTCCACACACTGGTCAGATTGGTGTCCAGCACGTTTTGCCAGACCTCCTTTTCCAGTGTCAGCGCCGCCCCGGGCGAGCCGCGCCCGGCGTTGTTGACCAGAATGTCCACCCGGCCAAACTCGCTCCACACCCAATCGGCAAATTCTTTGAAAGAAGTCTCATCCGTTACGTCGGCGGTCATGCCGTGAAGCAGGAGACCCTCCTCTTTTGCGGCGGCGATGGCGGCATCCAGTTTGCCCTGACTGCGGCCGCATACCACGACCTGCGCGCCCTCACGGGCCAATACCTTTGCCGTGGCCAGACCAATACCCAGTGTGCCGCCGGTGACAACGGCGACTTTGTTTTTCAAACCAAGATCCATAACCAAACCGTCCTTTTAGAAAGAATTAAGAAACAAGCGCATGGCGTGCCATGCGCTTGTTGGTGTTCTAATCAGAATTCCGCATTGCCCACGGTGCGGGGATGCAGCTCCACGTCGCGGATATTGCTGATGCCGGTCAGGTACATGACCATGCGCTCGAAGCCCAGGCCGTAGCCGGCGTGGCGGCAGGAGCCGTAACGGCGCAGGTCGCAGTACCACCAGTAGTCCTGGGGATCCATGCCCAGCTCCTTGATGCGAGCCTCCAGAATGTCGATGCGCTCCTCGCGCTGGGAGCCGCCAATGATCTCGCCAATGCCGGGGACCAGACAGTCCGCGGCGGCAACGGTCTTGCCGTCGTCGTTCTGGCGCATATAGAAGGCCTTGATCTCCTTGGGGTAGTCGGTGACAAAGACGGGACGCTTGTACACCTGCTCAGTGAGATAGCGCTCATGCTCGGTCTGCAGGTCGCAGCCCCACTCCACCTTGTAGTCGAACTGGTCGTTGACCGTCTTCAGCAGTTCGATAGCCTCGGTGTAGGATACGCGGCCGAAATCGGAGTTGGCCACATGCTCCAGTCGCTCCTTCGAACCCTTGTCCACTAAGGAGTTGAAGAAGTTGATCTCATCCGGGCACTTTTCCAGCACATACTTGATGATGTACTTGATCATAGCCTCGGCGGTGTCCATATAGTCGGTCAGGTCGGCAAATGCCATCTCCGGCTCAATCATCCAGAACTCGGCAGCGTGGCGCTGGGTGTTGGAGTTTTCGGCCCGGAAGGTGGGGCCGAAGGTGTACACATTGCCAAAGGCCATGGCGAAGTTCTCCGCGTTCAGCTGACCGGACACGGTCAGGTTGGCCTTCTTGCCGAAGAAGTCCTGAGACCAGTCGACGGAGCCGTCCTCCAGACGGGGGGGATTTTCCATATCCAGAGTGGTCACCTGGAACATCTCACCCGCGCCTTCGCAGTCGCTGGCGGTGATGATGGGGGTGTGCACATAGACAAAGCCCCGGTCCTGGAAGAAGCAGTGGATAGCGTGAGCGGTGGCGGAGCGTACCCGGAAGGCGGCAGAGAACAGATTAGTTCTGGGACGCAGGTGCTGGATGGTACGCAGGTACTCCACACTGTGGCGCTTCTTCTGCAGGGGGTAGTCGGGGGTAGAGGCACCCTCCACAGCGATGGTAGCGGCCTTGACCTCCAGAGGCTGCTTGGCCTCGGGGGTGAGAACCACGGTGCCGGTGACGATCAGAGCGGCACCCACGTTCTGAGAGGCGATCTCCTTATAGTTGGCCAGCTCATTGGCGTCCATGACCACCTGCAGATTTTTGAAGCAGGAGCCGTCGTTGAGCTCGATAAAGCCAAAGGTCTTCATATCACGGATGGTGCGGGCCCAGCCCATGACGGTGACAGACTGACCGCCCAGCTTGTCCTGGTCAGCGAACAGGGCGGCGATGGTAGTACGGTTCATAATATCCTCTCCATATATTGTCAAAGACAATGATGATACAAAAATAGGAGTGTTCAATAAGTTGAACACTCCTATTATAATGCCTGATTTTCTCTTTTACAAGCAAAACGGAACAAAATTTTCCATATCTCAGTACATGGGGATAAAAAAGGCCCACGGAGCGGTGACGATGGCCAGCGTAAGGCAGAGCAGATGCCGCTCCCGGTCGGTCAGTTCAGTGCAGGAGCGCATGCCCCACCGGTCAAAGAAGTAGATACACACGCCGGAAAGGGCCACAGCGAGCAGGGTTATGACAAAGGCCAACCAGCTTTTGAAGGGGTTGTACATCACCGGCTCCAGCCAGGAGTCCCACGGCTCGGGCAGGAAGCCAAGCAGGAACATGGAGGGCAGCAGGAACAGGGCGCCCACAAAGTCCGCCCCGAAACCCATCAGCCACACCCCCCACCACACCTGCTTGAGGACGGCCCTCTTTTGGGTGTGCTTCAGGGCGGTCAGGGTGAGCAGAACCACCACGCAGTCAATGATCAGGTTGGCGGGAAGGACGATAAGCCACACGGCGGGAACCAGAAACAGCAGCCAGATGGGGAAGATCACGTTGTACAGACGGGTCTGTTTCATTTTCCCTCCTCCTTTCTCTGCTTTCGCTTGCGGTGGACGGTGCCGATGATGTTGCCGATCAGGGCGAAGGTGAACAGCAGGTCGGCATGGAATAGGGCGGTGTAGTTGAACAGCCAGAACACCATGGGAAGATACAGTATATAGGCGGCCACGGGGTAGAGGATGCAAAATCCCTGTCGCTTGCCAAGGGAGATACCAGAACAGAGGCCCACCACAGGGAACAGGATATAGGGCATCAGCAGGCCGGACAGCACAGGAGCAGAAATGACCACTCGATCCACCCACATCAAAACGATGGGAAGGAGGACACACAGCACCAGCAGGAAGGGCAGGTAGGGCAGGGTCTCCCGCCATTTCAGGGGGGAGTGGGCAGGGGCGAGGCCCAATTTGATTTTGATTTGATCTACTTCCACATACCAGCCGATCCACCGCCCAAACCAGATGAGCAGGTACAGCAGGGCATAGGATACCAGAAAAAACCGGCTCAAGTCGAGCAGGCACTGCACCCAAAGGTTGAGCAGGACGAGCACGCCGGTGATGATGAAGTGGATCACGGAGTCCTTAACAAGGGAGCGAGTGTCGTCGGCAAAGGGCATGGAGGAAATGCCGATAGCCGCGCCCAAGGCGAACACACAGATAAATTCCACCGCCACGGCCAGCCAGTAGGAGCCGAGCATGGCCTCGGTGGCACGGCTGACGAGGTTGAAGTCCCCCACGGGGACTACCCCCTGCGGGGTTATGCCGGTCAGGTGGAACCAGATCCAGAAGCCCAGCAGAAGCAGCTTGGCGCTCACACCGCCGATGATGGCACGGATGATCAGTTTCTTTTTCTCGGTCATGATACGCACCTCCTTACAGATTCAGAGCCTGTTTGATCTTTTTCAGGCTACGGCGGGAAACAAAGCAGGAGACATCTCCGGTTAGGGTCATGCGGATGGTACCGGACAGGCTCAAATCAAGGGCTGTAATGTGGGAAAGGTTTACAATCTCAGAGTGGGAGATGCGCACAAATTTATGGGGGTCCAGCAGTTCTTCCAGCTCATACAGGCGCTCCCGAACGGTGAAAGTATCTTCTGCGGTCTGGACGGATACGGTTTTTCCGTCGGCAAAGAAGCGCAGAATACGCTCAGGGGGAAGCAGAACAACTTGGCTGCCCTTTGAGGCGGTGATGGCACAGGGACGGCCATGCTCCAACCGCAGCAAGAGCTCCTTTATCTCGTCTGTCAGCACGGTTGCGGTGACGGTGATTTTTGGTGTGGTTTGGGTGAGATCCTGCTTGAATTCAACGTCCATGGCATACCCTCCTCTCTTGATATTAGTATAAAAGGTTTGCATTCCACTGTCCAGCCTTTTGGAACAGACGGTCATTTTTGGGAGATAAATGGTCATGGAGGAAAAAATCGCCGGAATGGGTATAAGGTGGATACAGGCTGTCCAAACTATGGCTTGGAGGGCAAACAGCCCCATAAGGAGGAAAAGGCATGAAAAGAACCACCCTTTGGCAGCGGGTGGGCGGCTTTATCGTGGGAAAGGGCTTTTACATAGTCCTGTTCCTGTGTGTCGCCACCATAGGAATCTCGGGCTATTATCTGGTATCTGTATTCAGCGGCGGGGATGAACCTGTACCCCAGCAGCCGGTAAGCGGCGGGGCGCAGGTGGTCATTCCTCAGGATGAGACGGTGAAGCCACCGCCTGTTCCGGACAAATCGGGCATCCCTCAGTTGGATGAGCACGACCTGCCCAAGCCGGATGAGACCATCTCTTCCGGCCGGACAGATGTGTCGGAGCAGCAAGACAAGCCACAGGAAAGCCAGCCAACCGCTGTGGTCACTCCGCCGGTCTATGCCTGGCCGGTGAAGGGGGAAATCGCCAGCCCCTTCAGTCTGGAGGTGCTGGCCTATGACGAGACCATGGGGGACTGGCGCACCCATTCCGGGGTGGATATTTCCGCTCCCAAGGGCACCCGGGTGCTGGCCATGAGCAGCGGCACGGTGCGCCGGGTGTATGAGGATGACCTGATGGGCGCTACCGTGGTCATTGACCACGGGGAGGGGTTGGTAAGCTATTATCACAACCTGACCACAAGCCCTACTGTATCCGAAGGGGATACGGTGGTCACCGGAACGGTTATCGGAGCGGTGGGAGATACCGCTATGGCTGAGACCGGGCGGCCCTCTCACCTGCATTTGGAGGTCAGTCTGGACGGTCGGGCGGTAGACCCAGTGGACTATTTACCGCAATATTAAGTAAAGGGCTGGTGTAAAGCACCAGCCCTTTTCATATTATGGTATTTAGTATGTTTTGCGCGAAAGCATCCAGCCGTGTCTCGATGTGAGGCAGGGTCAGCGCTGCGCCTGGGTCGTTGGCCGTTTCCATAAGGGAGAAATTCTGAGGCAGCCAAAAGGATTTGTTCATATTCATGGCCGACACCAGCTGTCGGGCCACGATATCGCCTCCGGAATAGCCGGACACCACGATGGCGAACAGGGCCTTGTCATAAAACCGGGTCTGCCGGAACAGGGCGGTGAGCCGGTTAATAAAGGCGGTGATATTGGCAGACAGAGCGTCGTTGTAATTGGGGCAGACCATAAGAATAGCATCTGCCCGGCGCACGGCGGGGTAGACCTCCTCCTGCATCACGCCGCCGTAAAAGCATCCGCCCTGTTCTCCAAAATGCAGACACATGGTATAGGGACAGCCGGAGCAGTCGGAAAGCGTACCGTTGCGCAGACCAATCTCCGTAATGTCGCAGCGGTCCGAGATACGGGCTTTGACCTGCTCCCACAGGTCCATGGAGTTGGATACATGGCGGGTGGAGGCGTGGAGGACCAGCAGCTCAGGCTGCTCTTTTTTCACAGGCGAAAAAGCCAGCAAACGTTCTACCAGCTCACGGGCGGCGGCGGGGTAGGCGTGTTCCGGATCGGTGTGCATCAGACTGGCCTGCACCCGGAAGTTGGACAGGGAGCCGGTGCCCTCCACCAGCGGACGGCCGATAAAGGAGCAATCGGCAAGATTGGCGGCCAGGGTCAGTTCTGTGGCGGTGGATTTGGTGTACAGCTCACCGCTGCTGTCCACAATCAAGGCGGCGGTACAGCCACCAAACAGTTCGGGGTGGGAGCGGATAAACACAAGCATGCGCTGGTATTCCGGGTTGACGCCGTATTCCCCCACAGGGATGGCGAAGAGAAGCCGCTTCCCGGCCAGGTCCTGGAGCTGCTCTGCCCGGAAGATGGTGTGGACCGAAACACCATCCAAAGCCCGGGAGAGTACGGCGTCCAGTCGTTGGTTGTCACATTCCTGCGTCAGCCGGGGATAAATCAAGGTCAGGGACATTACAGCACTTCCTTCAAATGCTCGGCCGCATCCACGATGTGGCCGTACAGAGAGTTCGGAATATGGGGCAGCAGCTCCGTTTCAACGCCGTAAGGAGTATAGCGGTTCTTTACGCCCATATAGATGCCATCCAGAAAGACCGAGCCGCAGTGCCACTCTCCCCGCAGGGTGAGCAGCAGGGACAAAGCGCCGGAGGACAGGGCAGGGGCCACATAGGGCTTGAAGCCGATTTCGCGCATTTTAAGGTTGGCGGTGACGGTGAGCTGGGTCAGTTCCTGAGACAGAGCATCGTCATAGTGCTCAATGGAGTTGGCGATGGTCAGTCCCGTGCCGTGGGGGCCGAAGGAGCGGCCCTCGGTGAGGAAGGAAGCAAAGCGCTCGTCCCGCTTGGCGTAGTAGGCCGCCCGGGCGTTCATTACCCCCAGACCGAAGCCCTGTACCTGCTCGGGGCGCAGCCCCTTGCCGTCGAACACGCCGTTTTCGTCCTTATTGCTTTCCAGATAAGCAGTTTTGGCCAGGGGGTCTACCGGGTCGGAGACGGCGCACCACAGACCCTTAAAGTTTGCCTTGCGGGCCAGCTTGGCATAGTGGGTAACGATCTTTGAATTGTTTTCAAACTGGTACATACGCACGTCTTTTACCTGAGAACCAACCGGGGGGATGCCTTTGGAGGCCACAAAGACGAACATGTCGCAGTCAAAGAGCTTTTCCGGAGGGATGACCTCCACCTCGGGCATGGAGTCATATTGCCAGGGGAGGGTGATCTGCCCCATCTCAAATTCCCAGCGGGCGGTGATCTGGTCGGACAGGTCGCAGATGCCGATAGAGGAGATCACATCACCCCCCAGCAGCTTCAGGCCGGTGAGCAGAGTGGAGCCTACATCGCCGATGGCCAGAATGTTGACCCGTTTTTTGCTGGCATTGGGCCTGAACGTGAGAACATCCTCCCAGTTGGGCCGGTCCATATTAACGGCGGTCAGCTGACCACGGGCGAGGGCGGCGGCCACGGGGGCGTCCAATTCCGGGGTGGACAGACGGGATGCATCCAGTACCTCCAGTCCGTGGGGACTTTCCAGCTGACCGGGATGAGTTACCCGGAAGCTGCCCCGGCCCAGAATGGGGTCGCCGTGGACAAGCACATACAGGGGTGCACCGTCCAGAGGGGCGGTCTGGGGACCAAAGTGTTCCGGAAGCGGCTCAAAGCTGGCAAGGTCAAAACCTTTATAATGATAGTAATACATAATAATACCTCGCGTCAGGAATGGGTGCGCATCAGCAGTTCCAGATCGTTTTCCAGATAGACCGACGCGGCCAGATTGGGATCGTAGGACATACAGGCCCCTTTGTCAGGGCACAGGGGGAGGATGACCGCCTCGGGCAGGCGGCTGAGGGTCAGATTGCGGGAGTACAGGGTGCGGTACTCCGCCTCCAGAACCAGCATCAGGTCCCGGGCGTTTTCCAGACAGCAGCGGGACAACTGGAAGATGGCCTGCTGGGAACACTCGCCCTGGAAGGTGGGAGAGGCGTAGGGCAGGATGTGGTTGATGCCGGGCAGCAGGCCGGGGACCGGTGCGGCGGGACGGCGCACCGTGTTGCCGCCGATGAAAGGATACAGGGTGGACTCAACAAACCACTGGCGCAGCCGGGGGACAAAGTATATACTGTCCACCGGACGGTTTCGTACTTGCATCAGGTCTCTTCCGTAGCCGGACAGCACGCCCACCAGCACCGTCTTAATGGAAACCTCTTCCTGGCGGAAGATGGGGTCCAGTGCGTTGATGCGGATGCCGGGGTGCATCAGGTCGTCTACCAGGATCACCGGGCGGTCAAAGGACTTGATGGTGCGGATCTGACTGGGGATGGGGGAGTAGTGAAGGAAGGCTTCGATGGTGCTGGAGGTCAGGTCAGGCTCATACACCTTGTCGGTATGCAGGGTTTTAGTGACCGTGTTGGGCACTGCCTTGCTGCGCAGCAGCTTGCCAAAGGGGACGCACATGTACTCACCCAGCTTGCGGGGTGTAGTGGGGGTGGAGGGCACACCGTTGATGTTGGTGATCTTTTCCAGCAACCGGTGGTGTATCACGTCCGAGGACAGGGTGAGCACCAGAGTGCCGGGGTACAACCCGGCCACTGCCCGCTGCAACCGCTCATGGTTGCGTCGGATGGTTTTGAGCACCCGGCGATTCTGCGCAAGGGGTTCCTGAATGGTGGTCTCCAGATTCTGAATGAGGACGGTGGGAGCGTGCATATCCACCTGATACAGGGCGGTGCTGCCCTCTACCGGGCAGAAGCCCTGACGGCGCAGCAAATCGGCCGTGTCCGGGTCGCACACACCGGAGTGGGGCAGGTACAGGGCGTAGGCACAGTCCTCCTCTACGTTGCGGGCCAGCAGTTCGCTGAGCAGCAACTGCGCGGGGTCCTGGGAGCGGTGCTCGGCAGCGGTGTGGATGGCGGTGATGAGCAGCACGGAACCCGCCGATTGCAGACGGATCTGCTGGGCAAGCTCCGGTTCCTTCAAGGCGGAGAAAAGTTGGGCCGAGGTGAGGGTGCGGTAGCTGACCCAGCCGAAAAGCTTATTTGGGTTGGCCGCGTCACGCAGAAGAAGCAGCCGGTCCCCCTCGCGGACAATCAGCTGACGCAGGCGCTCAAGACCGGAGTGGATGGAGACGGCATCCTCTACCATGGAGGGATCGGGCTGGTCCACCCACTGGAAGTGGAAGTCACCCTGGCCCAGAATGGTCTTGTTCTGCACGTCCCGCAGGTACAGGCCGTTCTGATAAATGAAATCCTGGATAACCGGGTCGATGAAGTTGGAAATATCCCGGTTCAGGTCCACATTTTCCCGGATGCGGGTGGAGCTGATGTCCTCCAGATGGGGAGGGAGCTGCAGCTGAAGGACCTGACCGGTGATGGCGGACAGGTCAGGGAGCGCCTCACCCGCCCGGCGGAAAATAACATGATTCATGGAGTGGATGGACCAGGGAGAGGCAGGTGCTTTGTAAGAAGATGCATTTGCAACCACGTCACTGCCCACCACCAGATAGACCTCCTGTCCGGGGAACAGCTCACACAGGCGGCGCAGGTCGCCAGGGTTGGCAATGTTGACCGGGATGTCATCGGGGAACAGATGCACATGGAAATCCCCGGCCACCGACATGCTGACGATCTGGCGGCGGATCAGGTGTGGCTGTGCCTTTTTGGACCAGGAGAACTCGTCCACGGCAAGATAGACCTCAAAGCCCATGTCGCGAATGGCCCGCACGATGCCCTTGTGAGACAGGGTAAAAGGATCAAAGGTGCCGGGAAAGAAGGCGACCTTTTTGGGAGGCGTGAAGGAGAGTGTGCCGTGATCCAGACGATACAGGGACAGGAAACGGTAGATATGTGACAGGGCACTGGCCCGGTAGAAGAAGGTCAGAGCGGCCTCGCCCGGGGTCTGCTGGATGAGGAAGAGCAGCTTTTGATAGATGAGTGAGAACAGCTGTGTCTTTTCCTGCATGGTAAGCACATTGCTTTCAAACAGGTGCTTGCCGATGACCAGCATAGCCTCCTGACGTACGCTTTCCCGGTAGTGGGCCAGCCCCTGCAGGAGCATGCCCAGCAGCTCCTGGCGCCGGGTCTCATACACCTCTTCCGGCTCAGAGAAGCGGTTACGGTACTTTGGATAGTGCTGCAGCAGAACACCCACTGTGGACAGGGTCACAGATACCACGCTGTCGATGGGATTGCCCAGCAGTGTTTTCAGGCCGGTGATCTGCTCGTCCAGCTCCGTGGGGTGCAGGTAGAGGGCGGCTTCGCCCAGATAGTCGGGGATGTACTTGGAGATCTCGTACTGTCCCACCTCAAGACCCTTGCCCAGCTCCACAATGACCTCATTGCGCTGTTCACGGCGCAGCAGGGGCATCAGACGCACCAGGGCCTTGCCGGCGTTGTGCCGCACCACCACCCGCTCGGATACCTTGACCAGGTTGGACAGGTGGGTGGCGATGTGCAGAATGTGGTCACAGCAACCGTGCTCCACCTGGTCCACCAGCAGCTCAATGCCGAGAGCCTTGATGATCCAGGGGGTGCCGTTTTTCAGGTTGTTCAGGAATACATCGCTGGTCACGTCCCGCTGATAGAGCAGTTTTTCATGCAGGGATGTATCTTCGCCGGAGGTCTCCAGCAGCTTGTACTGCAGGAAGATCAGGGTCAGATCCTCCCCAATATCCATTTGGCGGGCAATGTCCGCGATGCGCAGGCTGGGAGGCAGCTCGTCGGGCAGATAGGTGCTCAGAGTGAGCAGGAAGCGCAGAGCGGCTACCTGCAGCCGAGGCTCGCTATCTCTGGTGAAATGGGCGGCGAACTCGATCAGCTCATCCAGCGTTTTCTCATCATAGTGGTCCGGGGGCAGGTAACGGATCGCGTCCAGCAGGGTGAAGGCGGTGTCCGGGGCCATGCGCCCGGGACGGGCATAGTATTTCAGCAGCGCACCGACAAACCGCGGGAGATCCTCAGGCCGGCAGTGGTCCAGCAGAGAACCGACTACCAGCTTTAGGGTATAGCCGATGTGACTGCGCTGGGGCTGGGTGGTCTTGTGGTCGGGATAGATCAGCTTATCCAGATACTGCTCCCACAGGACAAAGGGGCGCTGTTCCGCCCCGTCCGACGGGACATTATCGGGCAGTTCCTTGCGGTAAACCAGATGGAACCGGGCGATGATCAAACCGATGAGCGCACCGGCCTGACGGCGGATATCGCCCTCCCTGTGGACCAGCAGTTCATAGAGGAAGGCCAGCGCCTGCTCCTTCTGGCGAACGGACAGGTAGGTGAAGTATTCCTCAAAGACATTCAGATAGGCACGCAGCTGCTTCCAGTCCTTGGCGGAGCGGGCGGCCTCGATGATATTGCCGAATTGACGCTCGCTGCTCAGAGCATGCATCAGCTCCAGGTTGTGCTGTACGGACAGCAGAGTGAGGGACTGGACCATTTCGTCCGGGGTCATGAGGGTGACATCTCTGGTGGGGAGCGGGGGGACGGGGGTGCCTGTCAGATCCACATCTACCCCGTGCTGACGCAGGAAGTCCTCAAAATCGTGGAGTTTGCCGTAGACAAATTCATAGCGGCGGCGCTTGGTTTGGTCTACATTGTCCAGTTTGGACAAAATGACCTGGAAGGACTTGCTCAGCGGGTATAGGACCGTGATCTCCTTGCCCTGCGCGTCCCGGTCCTGCTTGGAACGGAAGTCCGCGTAGATCAGACACAGGGACTCCACGGACAGGGACTCCAGTTCCAGGTCCCAGGTGGAGTGGTTGGAGGCAATGTGGCTGATTCCCTCCATATTCCGGGCCAGGAGCCACTGATCGGTGTAGTAATAATGCAGATAGGGCACCCGCTCACCTGCCCGGCAGCCGAATTTGCCAAGGTCGTGGGCAGCTGCCGCGGCGGAGACAAGGGCGGGGTCGATGTTTACACCGGAGCGCTGCAAATCTCCGGCCACAGTGGTTGCGATGTAGTGTACGCCGGCGATGTGGCCCAGCGTGTGGTAGGGGGTTACCTCGGAGCTGAGGCGCAGCAGCTCGTACAGGTATTCCCGGCGGAAGGCGGAAACAAAGCGCCCGTATTCCTTGGCGTGGTCGCAGGCGAGGTACTCTTCCTCACTCAGAAAGGCCAGGTCGGTCAGCGGGTCAAAGGGAAGGGACTGACGCTCCAGGTCAAAGAGCACCTGCATGGCGGCCAGCAGCAGCAGGGCGCCGTCCTCGTGCTGTGTCCGGTCAGGGGCAAAGCCGGCATCAGGAAACATGAGCGAGCGCACATAGCGGCAGCAGAAGGAAAGCCAGCCGTCCTTCGGCGCAGGGGAAAGCCGGGGCAGGATGTCGGAGCACAGGTCCAATACCTGCTGACAGGTCAGCCGCTGGCGGATGGGGAGCAGGGCATTCAGTCCATCCATCCATGAGGGAGCATGCAGAAGGGTCTGGGCCGAGCGCTTGGTGGGCGCAAAAGGCAGCCGCCGGGCGGACAACCGCTCGGCAGTCTGGGCCGTGATTTGGCGTATAAGCTTTTCGTGCATAAGAGCACCGCCTTTCCATGACCGAAGCATGGGGATACTACTTCAAATTACTATTTTAACATAGAAGTGGCGCAAGGGCAAATGGAATCCTGTTGGGATAGCGGGGTTTTCAAAAAAATGTGTCTGTGCTATAATACAAAAGCTGTCTGAACAAAGGAGGGTGCGCAATGAAGATCGTGATCATTGACGGACAGGGCGGTAAATTGGGCAAGCTGTTGGTGGAACAGCTCAAACAGCAATGCCCGGAACAGTGTTTGTATGCCATCGGGACTAACTCCATTGCCACCGCCACTATGCTGAAAGCCGGAGCGGATTTCGGCGCGACCGGAGAAAATCCCGTGGTGCGTGCCGTGATGGACGCGGATGTGGTGCTTGGTCCTGTGGGGATCGTGGTGGCCCACGCCATTCTGGGTGAGGTCACACCGGCTATGGCAGAGGCAGTGGGTGGCTGCCGTGCCCGTAAGCTGCTCATTCCCATGAACAACTGCGGAGTATCCGTGGCCGGAGTGAAAGAACTGCCCTTGAGCACCTATGTGACGCAAATTGTGGAGCAGGTGCGGACCATTACAGATGTAACATAGTCATCGATTTCCCTGCTTGGAGAAAAAAGAAGAAAAACATGAACAGAATGTAAAACCAACCTGGTTTCATGTATTTTATTCTTGCAAGTCATAGGACAATCCTGTATAATACAACCCAGTTGACCGCAAAATGCGTCACCTAATGAACGAGAGGAATGAAACAACAGTGAGTGCATCCAGAGAAAAGAAGGTCCGTCAGGAACTGTCGGGCCAGGAACTGAGCGAGAAGCAGATCAAGGTCCAGCAGGAAGCTGCTCAGGCCAAGCGTAATACGGTGATTTACACCGTCATTGGCGTGGTGTGTGCCGTGTTGGCCGCTGCGCTGCTGATTTGGAATTCCGGCTTCTTCCAGAACCGGGCCGCCGCCGTGACCATCGGGGGCGAGAATTATTCTGCCGGCGATGTGCAGTACTACTATAATCAGGTGCTCAACCAGTACTACATGTATTCCCAGTGGGGGATCGACAACGGGTTTGATTTTGCCGTGGACCCCGCCGAGCAGATGTACGACGAGGAAAAGGGGCTGACCTGGCATGACCAGATCCTGGACGAGGCTGTTACCGCCATGGCGGAGACCAAGGCTCTGGTGGCCAAAGCTGAGGCTGAGGGTGTGAAGCTGTCCGAGGAGGGCGCGAATGAGGTCGAGTCCGCCATGCAGGGCCTGGTGGCTACCTCCGCCAAGAACGGCTTTACCACCGTTAACTCCTACCTCAAGGCCGCGTTCGGCCATGCCATGAACAAGGGCAGATATGAGAAGGTCCTGAAGGAGAGCCAGTTGGCTTATGAATATCAGGTTGCCTATGCCGAGACGCTGACCTATACCGAGGAAGAGATGGAGTCCTATTACGCGGAAAACAAGGACAGCCTGGACCTCTACAATTACAACTACGCTTTCTTTGAAGCGGTCACCCCCGAGGATGAGACCGAGGACAGCGATGAGACGGCCATGAAGGCCGCTCAGGAGCAGGCTGAGGCGCTGAAGGCTGAACTGAGCAGAAAGGACTTTGCTGCTGCCGTGGTGCAGTATGCTGAGGACGAGACGGTCACCGTTAGGGAGGACCGTGGTGTGTCCGGTGCCTATCTGGACAGCGCTTACGCCCAGTGGCTGCAGGAGGCGGGCCGCAAGGCCGGGGATGTGACCGTGATGGTCGACGCTGGTGAGACCGGTTATTTCGTGGTGGAGTATCTGGGCCGTGCCCGTGACGAGGAAATTTCCGGCGATGTGCGCCACATTCTGGTGGCTGCTGAGCAGGACGAGGGTGCCACTACCCCCACCGAGGAGCAGTATGAGGCCGCCAAGACCAAGGCTGAGGAACTGTTGGAGCAGTGGAAGGCCGGTGCCGCAACGGAGGAGTCCTTTGCCGAACTGGCCAAGGCAGAGAGTGCCGATCCCGGTTCTGCTGAGAACGGCGGCCTGTATGAGCAGGTTTCCTCCGCCAGCGGCTTTATCGCTGACTTTGCCAACTGGGCCACAGACCCTGAGCGCAAGGCCGGTGACACCGGACTGGTGAAGAATACTGCCAGCAGCACCAAGGGCTGGCACATTATGTACTTCGTGGGTCAGAATGCCCCTGTGTGGCAGCTGGAGGTTGAAGCTGCCCTGGCCAACGAGGAAGGCACCGAATGGCTGGCGGGTCTGGTGGAAGCCTGCCAGGTCACCCGTCTGGACGGCCTGAAAAACGTGAAGTAAACCGCATCATAAACGCAAAGGAGCGAGCTGGAATTCCGGCTCGCTCCTTTTTGGTATTTAGGGCTTTTTCATGGTCAGTCCGATGCGCTTTTTCTTTTCGTCCACTTCCAGTACCCAGACGGTGACAACATCGCCCACGCTGAGCACCTGGGAGGGGTGCTTGATGAACCGGTCACAGATCTGACTGATGTGGACCAGACCGTCCTGATGCACTCCAATATCCACAAACGCGCCGAAGTCGATGACGTTGCGCACGGTGCCCTGCAACTCCATGCCGGGCTTCAGGTCCTTCATTTCCAGCACATCGGTGCGCAGAATAGGGGGCGGCAGCTCATCACGGGGGTCGCGGCCGGGCTTGGTCAGTTCCTTGATAATGTCGGTCAAAGTAGGTACGCCCAAACCGCACTGGGCAGAAAGCTTGTCAAGGCCAATGGCTTGCGCTTTCTCATTCAGCTTGTCCAATCCGCCCGCCTTTACGTCAGCCAGGGTAAAGCCGCACTGTTCCAGCAGCTGTTCCGCTGCCTCGTAGCTCTCCGGGTGAACACCGGTGTTGTCCAGCACAGACTTGCTTTCCGGTACCCGCAGGAAGCCCGCGCACTGCTCAAATGCCTTGGGACCCAGCTTGGGTACCTTCAGCACCTGCTTGCGGGAAGTAAACACACCGTTTTCCTCCCGGTATTTGACGATGTTTTTCGCCGTGGTGGCATTCAGACCGGAAACCCGGGTGAGCAGGGGGGCGGAGGCGGTGTTCAGGTCCACGCCAACGCCGTTGACGCAGTCCTCCACCACGCCGTCCAGAGTCTGGCTCAGCCGGGCCTGGGGCATATCGTGCTGGTACTGGCCCACGCCAATGGCCTGGGGATCGATTTTTACAAGCTCGGCCAGGGGGTCCTGCAGCCGCCGGGCGATGGACACAGCGGAGCGCAGGTTTACATCATACTCCGGGAATTCTTCGGCGGCCAGCTTGCTGGCGGAGTAGACGGAGGCGCCCGCCTCGTTGACCATCATATAGCTCACGCCGCCGCCCACCCGGCGGATCAGTTCCACCGCCATCTGCTCCGTTTCCCGGCTGGCGGTTCCGTTGCCGATGGCCAGATGGACCACAGTGTGCTTTTTGATGAGCTGGGCCAGCTTGACGATGGCTTCCTCTTTCTGACGCTCGCCGTGGGTGGGGTAGACCACAGTGGTGTCCAATACCTTTCCGGTTCCGTCAACTACTGCCACTTTACAGCCCATGCGATAACCGGGGTCCAGACCCATGGTGACCTTGCCCTTGACCGGGGGCTGCATGAGCAGGGGACGCAGGTTGATGGCGAAGTTCTGGATAGCGCCCTCGCTGGCTGCATCGGTCAGCTCCGCGCGCATTTCACGCTCCAGAGAGGGTTGGAGCAGCCGGTCGTAGGCATCATCCGCCGCCCCGCGCACGATGTCCATGGCGGCCACACCGGGGACGACAGCCCGGCGCACGGTGATGCGGGCGGTATCTGCGTCCAGCTCGACCCCGGCCTTCAGGATGCCTTCTTTCTCGCCCCGGTTGATGGCCAGAACCTGATGGCCCTGCACCTTGGCCAGGGGAGCGGAAAACTCGTAGTACAGCCGGTATACGCTGTCCTCCGGTTCCTTTTCCGCCGCCCTGGAAACCAGAGCGGCCCGTTTATGATACAGCTCCTTGAGCTGTCGGCGGATGTCAGCGTCGTCGGAGATCAGTTCGGCGATGATGTCATTGGCACCCTGAATGGCGTCCTCCACCGTCTCCACACCCTTCTCCGGGTCGATGTATGCAGCAGCGGCCTGCTCCGGATCGGGGCAGGGGGTATCTTTGGACAGGTAGAGCAGAGCCAGCGGCTCCAGCCCCTTCTCCTTGGCCATGGTGGCACGGGTACGCCGCTTCTGCTTATAGGGGCGGTACAGGTCCTCCACCTCAGCCAGGGTGGCGGCAGCGTCAATGGCGGCAGCCAGTTCCTCGGTAAGCTTGTCCTGACCGGCTATGGAGTTTTTGACTTCCTCCTTGCGCTGGGCCAGATTGCGCAGGTACTGCAGTCGGTCTGCCAGCGTACGCAGCAGCTGATCGTCCATGGAGCCGTGCAGCTCCTTGCGGTAACGGGCGATAAAGGGGATGGTGGCACCCTCGTCAATAAGGTCAATGACGTTTTTTACATGAGTCTCGCTGCGGCCCAGCTCCGCAGCCAGCGTCTGAATCAGTTTTTCCATGAGTAAACACTCCTCGCAAACAATTACTCTGCCTTTTTCTTCTTGCGGTAGCGATCCTCCTCGCTGAAGATGCAGCCGCAGTATTTCTGCATATACATGCCCTGTTCCCGGGCGAAGTCCTGCCCCTCACGGAACAGGGGTCGGAAGTCCCGGTACAGGAATTCCACCCCATACTGCTCACCCATTTTCCGGGCGATGGCGCAGATGGCCTCGTGGTCCTGATAGGGGCTGATGAGCAGGGAGGTGGTGAAGGCAGAAAAGCCGTTTTCCGCGGCATATCTGGCGGTGGCCTCCATGCGGCAGCGGTAGCAGTAGCCGCACCGGGCATCGATGTTTCCCGCCACAGCGGTGACAAAGGGGCGCAGGTCATAGGTGCCGCCGATGACCAGCTTCATGCCGATCTGCCTGCTGTATTCCTCCAGCGTGTGTTTGCGGGCCTGATATTCCGTGTATGGGTGGATGTTGGGATTATACCAAAAGCCCACCGGCTCGATCCCCTCCTGACGCAGGGCCTCAATGGGGCGGTTGGCGCAGGGGGCGCAGCAGATGTGCATCAATATCTTTTCCACGCGGTTCACTCCAGTCTGATAATATCCGTATCCAGCCCCTGTTTCATGGCATAGGCCAGAGTATTGGCAGTACCGCCTTTTGGGATGCCGTCATATACAGCGATGATGCGGCAGGAGCGGTCCACCATGTATCGGTTGCGGCGCATCATACAGCCACGGTCATAGTGGTGCTGGACCATGGTCTCGAAATCACATTGGTCCAACAGCTCATGATGCACAGTGCGCTCCCGGGCGGGCCAACTGTCCGTCTGGCTTTCACAGGGGATAGCACCTTCCACCGTGATATCTCCCCGGCGGTCCCGCAGGGCGAGCGCTGCCCGGCAGAAGAGCAGGTCGCTTCCCCGGGCCATGCCGCAGATGAAATGGCGGCAGCCCGCTTCATAGGCCCGGTCAAGGGCGGCGGTCAGCCTTTCGTATAAATCAGCACAGCGGGGATCATCCTCGTTGGTACCCCAAGGCAGCTTGTCCGGGCGGTGCCCGGTGAAACAGCAGGTATGCTCCCGGTCCATGGCGGGCACCTCCCTTCTAAAAAGTAAGTTTATTGTAATCCATCCTACATGGTAAGTCAAGGGAAATAGAACAATTGTTTGACTTTTTGGGAAAGGGGGTGTATGATAAAAATAAAAAGGGAGGTGAGCGGCTGTGGAGCGGCTGATTTTTCATTGTGACTTGAACAGTTTTTTCGCTTCGGTAGAATTGCTGGACTACCCGCAGCTGCGCCACCTCCCGGTGGCGGTATGTGGGGACCCGGCCAGCCGCCATGGAATTATTCTGGCGAAAAATGAGCCGGCCAAGCGCTTTGGCGTTCAGACTGCGGAGACTGTGTGGCAGGCGAAAAAGAAGTGCCCGGACCTGGTGCTGCTCCCGTCCCACCATGACCGCTACCGGGAGTGGTCCCGCCGGGTCAACGGCATCTACGAGCAGTACACCGATCTGGTGGAGCCCTTCGGCATTGATGAAAGTTGGCTGGATGTAACGGGTACGGTGCACCTGTTTGGAGGAGACGCGCGGAAATTGGCCGACCGTATCCGGGAGCGGGTTCGCAGCGAGCTGGGGCTTACGGTGTCGGTGGGCGTATCCTTCAACAAAGTGTTTGCCAAGCTGGGCAGTGACTACAAAAAGCCGGATGCCACTACGGTCATCCGGCGGGAGGATATACTGGGCATGGTCTGGCCCCTGCCGGTCACTGACCTGCTGTTTGTGGGCAGGGCGGCGGCCCGGGAGCTGGAGAAGTACGGTGTGCGTACCATCGGCGATCTGGCCCGGTTCGACCGGGAGGCGTTGGGACGGCTGCTGGGGCGGCACGGCTATCAGCTGCATGACTATGCCAATGGACTGGAAAACAGCCCCGTTCGGCCCGCCGGACTTTACACTCCACCCAAATCGGTGGGCAACGGCATGACCTTTTCCCATGATCTAGTAGGGGAGGAGCAGGTGCGCTCCGGTGTGGCGCTGCTGGCCGACTCGGTGGCCCAGCGGCTGCGGCGCCATGGACTGAAGTGTGGCACGGTGCAGGTGATGGTGCGCAGTCCGGAGTTTCATGACATCAGCCGCCAGCAGCGGCTGGCCCGGCCCTGTTTTGTGGCCGGAGAGCTGGTGGAGGCGGCTATGGGGCTGATTGGGAGCAATTGGAACCTGAGCGCCCCTATCCGGGCAATCACCGTTACGGCTTTGAACCTGGTTCCTGCGGATCAGGTGGGCGGACAGATGGACCTGTTTGCCGAGCAGGCGCAGGACCGCCGCCGGGAGCGGCAGGAGAAATTAGGGCTGGCCATGGACGGCATCCGGGAGCGCTTTGGACAGCACGCTATCGGACCGGCCTGCTGCATGGGGGAGGAGCACAGACCGCAGGAGGATGATTTTTCCAGGAGTGACGCGGGAGAGAACGGGAAACCGACTGCCTGCGAATAAAACACAAAACACGTGCCAAACTACCGGATGGAGGTTTGGCATGGAACTGTTTTGGTATTTTGTGGTGTACAGCTTTTTTGGTTTTTTGCTGGAAGTGGCCTTTGCCCGGATCATCCGGGCGGAAAAGCAGGACCGGAAATGCTTCTGGCTGCTGCCCCTGTGTCCCGTGTACGGCTTTGGGGCGTTGGCCATCCTGATGCTGCCGGATGTGGTGCGTCGGTCCGGGCCGCTGCTCATTTTGTTTGGCGGGCTGGCGGCTACCTGCGCGGAATATCTTATGGCGGTGTTCTATGAAAAGGTGCTGGGAGTGGCTTTTTGGGACTACTCGCAGCTGCGCTTTCATGTGCAGGGGCGGGTGTGCCCAATTTTTTCGTTGTTTTGGGGACTGCTGGCGGGGCTTCTGGTGTACCGTATTCACCCGGTGGTGGCCCTTTGGACGGCGGAGATCCCGATGGCAGTCACTGTGTCAGCCATGCTTCTGGTGGCGGCAGACGGAGTATATACAGCGGTACTGCTGCGCACCAGAGGAAATACAAACTGCCTGCGCTGGTACGCTCAGGGGCAAAAAAATACCGCTGGCTGAGCCAGCGGTATTTTTGGTTATTCTACGTAGTCGTCGTATTCCGACTTGCAGATACATTCCTTCTTTTCCTTCACCTTGCCGCACAGGGCCTGGCCAAGTTCCGTCAGCTTGTCCCAGTAGGCGATCACAGCGCAGACAGCGGCAGCGGCGATCAGGGACATGGCCACGATTTTCAGAACAAAACGGGCAACTTTCATGTTGTACAGCCTCCCTCAGCTTTCTTTGTATTCAGTTTACACGATATGGGGCGAAATTACAATCGTTTTCACAAAAATTTCACAGAAAGGGACCTCGCCCTTGCGGACAGGTATGGTGTTGTGGTAAAATATCATGCCAATGTTAAATTCTGTTTGGGAGTGAAACCCATGTCACAATACGAAACTGAAATCAAACGCCGGCGCACATTTGCCATCATTTCCCACCCCGATGCCGGTAAGACCACCTTGACGGAAAAATTCCTGCTTTACGGCGGGGCTATCGCTCAGGCCGGACAGGTCAAGGGAAAGAAGAATACCCGCGCAGCTACCTCCGACTGGATGGAGATCGAAAAGCAGCGTGGAATCTCCGTGACCTCCTCTGTCATGCAGTTCCAGTATGACGGGTTCTGCATCAATATTCTGGACACCCCCGGCCATCAGGACTTCTCCGAAGATACCTACCGCACCCTCATGGCTGCCGACAGTGCGGTCATGGTCATTGACGCGGCCAAGGGCGTGGAGGCTCAGACCCGGAAGCTGTTTAAGGTCTGCGCCATGCGGGACATCCCCATCTTCACCTTTGTCAACAAGATGGACCGGGAGACCCGGGACCCCTTTGAGCTGTGTGAGGAGTTGGAGAAGGAGCTGGGCATCGACACCTATGCCATGAACTGGCCCATCGGTTGCGGCAAGGAGTTCAAGGGTGTGTACGACCGTCAGAACCGCAAGGTCATTCACTTTACCTCCAACACCAATGCCAAGGCGGCCACCGCCACCCAGATCGAGGTGGATGATCCTGCATTGGCGGAGCTGATCGGTCAGACAAAGCACAGCCAGTTGGTGGACGAGATCGAACTGCTGGACGGTGCATCCTGTGACTTTGACATGGAGCGGGTGCGCCACGGCAAGCTGTCCCCTGTGTTCTTTGGCTCTGCTCTGACCAACTTTGGTGTGGAGCCCTTTCTGGAGGAATTTCTCCGCATGACCACCGCTCCCCTGCCCCGCAAGGCGGGTGACACGGTCATTGACTGCTTTGACGAGGACTTTTCCGCCTTCGTGTTCAAGATTCAGGCCAACATGAACAAGGCCCACCGGGATCGCATTGCCTTCATGCGTGTGGTGTCCGGCCGCTTTGACGCGGAAAAAGAGGTCTATCACATGCAGGGGAGCAAGAAGCTGCGCCTGTCCCGTCCTCAGCAGCTCATGGCCGCCGAGCGCGAGATCATTGAAGAGGCCTATGCCGGTGACATCATCGGCGTGTTCGACCCGGGCATTTTCTCCATCGGTGATACCCTGTGTGCCCCCAGCAAAAAATTCACCTTTGATCCTATTCCCACCTTTGCCCCTGAGCATTTCATGCGCATTCGATCCATCGACACCATGAAGCGCAAGCAGTTCCTCAAGGGCGTGGAGCAGATCGCTCAGGAGGGTGCCATCCAGATCTTCAAGACCCCCTATACCGGCATGGAGGAGGTCATCGTGGGCGTGGTGGGCACCCTGCAGTTCGATGTGCTGGAGTACCGCCTGCGCAGCGAGTACAACGTGGAACTGTACAAGGAGGGCCTGCCCTACGAATACCTGCGCTGGGTGGTCCGGGAGGACGAGGATGCCCAGCCGCTGAAGGAAGAGGATATGCTGCTTCCCAATGACGCCAAGCTGGTGGAGGATTACAAGGGCAATCAGCTGATCCTGTTTGCCTCCCAGTGGTCCATCCAGTGGGTTACCGAACGCAATAAGGGCCTTGTCCTTGCCGAGTTCGGCGGAGCGAAGTTCTGATTAAAACAGGAAAACTCCTGTGGCATAGCCACGGGAGTTTTCGTTGTATAAAAAGAGCCGCGGTGCGTTTTGCGCACTGCATCTGTCAAGGAAAAGTAGACACAGAAAAAAGCACATCTAACAGAAGCCCAGTTCGGTCTTGTACTGAACTGGGCTTTTGTAGCCCAAGGCGGCGGCAGAACGCCTGTTGTTAA
>JAZSJB010000104.1:0-13214 GCA_045534105.1 Lawsonibacter sp.
CCTCCTCGATTTTGTTAGTCTGGTCGGCAAACCTTGACTTTACTTTATCGAGGAGTTTTTTCTTTGTCTACTTCTTTCCTCGCTATAAGCTTTTTATTTTCCACTGGCATAGCCAGTGGTTTACTTTGTCAACGACAAACACAAACGCAGCCGATTTTCTCACGAAAATCGGCTGTTTTTTATTTAAACCTACTGCGGGCAAATCCGCACTTCCTGCACAACTCTTCCGCCGCAACGCCCCGGGCAAACCCCTGACAGATAGCCTGCGCCCTGGGGCTGTCCAGTATCTCCCCCAACTCCTGCGCAAACAGATTGCCCAGAGAAATATCTCCCTCATGGTCCAAACAGCAGGGAACCACCGTACCGTCCCACAGCACACCGATCTGATCTTTCAGACCGTAGCAGAACACCCGCTCGCCCCCATCCGGAGCGGATAAATCAGGCCAGTCGAATTTATCCCCATATTCCAGATAAACCCGCTCGCCCAGCCGCATGCTCCGCCGTTCCTGCGCCCATGGTTTTGGGAAGAAGCGTTCCAGATGCTGCAGGATCTCAGCGTTTTTCGCATCCGCTCCACCTTCGTTCCACAGGCGGTAAACCACCAGTTTCTTTCCCGCCGCCTTACCAAAGGCAAAGCAGCCGTCCAGATAGGTCCCGAAGGGCAGGTCAAATTCATTTGCCTCGAAGGCATGCAGGGAGATGTTGATTTTGTGCAGGGCCGGCGCGGCCAGCAGCATTTCCCGCTGCCGAGGCAACAGGGTTCCATTGGTGGTCAGTATGACCCGGAAACCCATTTGTCCTGCCAGCACCAGAAACCTTTCCAACTCCGGGTGGCACAGCGGTTCCCCCATCAGGTGGAAATAGAGATAA
This sequence comes from Lawsonibacter sp., assembly GCA_045534105.1. Lineage (GTDB taxonomy): Bacteria > Bacillota > Clostridia > Oscillospirales > Oscillospiraceae > Lawsonibacter. The sequence continues at coordinate 871 of JAZSJB010000104.1, forward strand.
TCCGTCCAGGGGCGCAGGCGTTCCAGCGCAAGCTGAAACGCCTCCCGGCTCATAGCTCCGGCCGGGCGCTTTGTCCCCGGGCAGAAAAAGCAACTCAGGTTGCAGCGGTTGGATATCTCCAGATAAACCTTGCGAAAACGTTTCATTTCCCTCTCCCTATGCGAACACGGCAGCCGCACAACGGCTGCCGTGTTTTAATTTAGAACTGGATCTCTTCCAGCGGAGCCAGGTACTGCTGTCTGCGGCTGGCCAGTTCGTCCAGATAGGACCGGTCACCGGACTCATGCAGTTCCTGCAGGTAGCGGTGGTGATTCTTCATGATCTCCTCATTGTGCCGGCCCAGCATGAGCATGGCGATGCTGGAGCACTGGTCGGCGGCGCGTTCCAGATGGGTCAGCGCGTCCATGAACACCAAGCCGGTATCCACCGAGCAAATCCCCTGGCGCAAACGGGCGGTGTGCCGGTCCTTGAGGAGCAGGACCATGTCGTCAATGACCTCCTCCAGAGGCTCAATGCGGCGGGCTGTCTGATCGTCATCTTTCTCAAGGGCATCCACAGCCAGTTCCAGAATGCTCTCCACCGCGTCGCCCAGAATATCCAGTTCCTTCTGGGCGCTTTCGGAGAAGGCCAGCCCCGCATCATGCAGTTTCTTGGCCATCTCGTCGAAGTTAGTTGCGTAGTCGCCCACACGCTCCACAGCGGGAACACACTGCATGAGCATGTTGAGCTGCCGGTTGTCCCGGTCTGTCTCCACGTTCTGGAACAACTCGATCAGGAAGTTATCCGCGTTGTCGGCAAACATATCCAGCCGTTCCTCGTAGCGGTAGATAGTCTCAGCATTCTTATCGCTATACTCTTTGAACTGAGCAATGGCCATGACCACATTGTCCTTGGCCGCACGGGCCATGACCGCCAGAGAACGACCAGCCTGACCCAGCGCCACAGCGGGAGAGATGAGCAGCTTCCTGTCCAGCGCGGCCAGTTCGGGATACTTGTCCTCCTCCTGGGGATCATCTTTAACGATCCTGCAGGACAGCGCCACCAGCCAGTTAGTAAAGGGCAGCAGCACAATGGCGGTGATCAGGTTGAAAAGGGTTTGGAAGTTTGCGATCACACCGCTGTCCACCACACTCTCCCACAGAGTGGCCATGAAGCCCGCCCGACGCAGCAGCGTCATAACAATCATAAACAGGACGGTTCCGATGGTGTTAAAGACAATGTGAACCACACCGGTACGCTTGGAGTCCTTGTTGGTACCGATAGAGCACACCATAGCGGTGGTGACGCAGGTGCCCAGGTTAATGCCCATGATCATGGGATAGACCAGTTCAAAGGTGATCACACCGGTAGAGGACAATGCCTGCAAGATGCCCACCATGGCGGACGAGCTCTGGATGATCACCGTGAGCACAAGGCCGACAACAATGCTCAGCATGGGCATATCGCTGAAATAGGAGATCAGCTCCATAAACATCTGCGACTCGGCCAGCGGCTCCACCGCATCGGTCATGGACATCAGACCGGAAAAAAGGATACCAAAACCCAGGCAGATCGTGCCCACATTTTTAGATCCGCTCTTCTTGATAAACATGAACAGGATGATGCCAATGCACAGCGCAAGAGGCGCCAGCGTGTCCGGTTTGAAGAAAGCCAGCAGGGAGTCTCCGGAGCTTTCAATGTCCATCAGGCGGATGATCTGGGCGGTGATGGTGGTGCCGATGTTGGCACCCAGCACAATGCTCACCGCCTGACGCAGGTTCAGAATGCCCGCACCGATCAGGCCCACAGTCAGCACGATGGTAGCCGTGGAGCTCTGGATGATGGCAGTCACCAGGGTGCCTGTGATCACGCCCAACAGCGCGTTCTGGGTCAGCTTGCCCAGAAAGTTTTTCAAGGCGGTGCCGGAACCCTGTTTCAGGCCGTCGCCCATGATCTCCATACCGTACAGGAACATTGCCAAGCCGCCCAAAAGCTTGATGGCCGTCAGGATCGTACCCATCATATCTTTCTTCCACTCCCTCGTCTGTCTAACACGCATTTCTTGGCGTGGCAAAATAATCGAATTTTGAGACATTATAATTATACCGCAAACCCCAGGTGTTGACAAGCAGAATTATGTGTGTTTCTCGCCTGATTCCAGCCTGTCTTTTGTTCAGACGCACAGCGCAAAAACAGGGAGGACACAACCGTGTCCTCCCTGTATCTGCTGTTATCCGTAGATCAGCCGCGCATGGCATCCAGCACCTTGGTGCCTTCCTCAATAAGCAGCTCGGCAATGCCGGCCTTGTAGGCAGAGCTACGGGCCTCGTAGCCGCCCTCGTCATAAGCGTCCTTCATGGGGAAGTAGCCCTCCTTGCCGTTGGCCTGGCAACAGGGCAGCACCATATCCCAGCCCTTGGCCTGCTTCAGGCCCAGACCCACGCCGTTGAAAGGCTCGCCGGGAATACCCAGGAAGGCCACAGGACCGATGGCAAGGCCGGAGATGAGCAGTTCGAAGAATTCCGGGCCATTCTCCAGACGCACCATGCGGCCGGCCTCGGCCACCACGGTGGTCAGTTCCATACCCTCAAAGGGAATCTGGTCGTCCTGGCCGGCCTTGTGCAGGTCGTTATACTTGTGGGCCAGTTCCAGTTCCTCGGGCTTGGGCATGTTGGAGGGGGCCTTGATGAACTTCTGCAGGCTGACCAGACGGTCCACATCCACGTAGTTCACCTTGCTGTACACCTGCAGCACGCCACCAGCCACCACACGACCCATGTGGCGGGTGTGACCGTAGCCGCGGGCCACATCGTCAAAGTCATTGGCAAGGTCGTTCCAGTCGCCGTTTTTGGCGTTGACATTCACGTGGTTCACGTCGCCCTGAGCGCCGTTGAAGAAGATGCACTTGGTGTCATCAATGCACTTTTCTACCGTACGACGCAACATGCCCGGCCAATCGGCAGAAATGTTGTTGCCGCCCACGGTGTCGGGGTGGTTGCCCACATTGACCAGGACCAGAGTGTCGCCCCCCTCCCGGTCAAAGCGCAGCACATTCACCCGCTCGTCCACATCCCCGATGGGATGCAGAATGTCGGGGTTGCCCACACCGGGGTTGGTGCGCACGCTGCCGTCTTTCATGCGGAAGCGACGCACAAAGGCCACGTTGGGAGCCTGGCCCACGGCCCAGCCCATGCGGGCGGGCTTCAGGTCGTCCAGCGCAAACTTGGCCACGTCGCCCATGCGCCGCCAGACAAATTGATAATACTCCCTGAGCAGCTCATCCTCCGAGTTGTCGTCAAGAAAAGGAGTGGTGTGGCTGTGGGTGGAAGCCAGGAAAATATCCTCCATCTCCACCCCGGTCACTTCGCTTATGCGGCGACGGAACTCGTTCATGATCCGGGTTGCCATACCGCAGTGGTCGATACTTACCAGCAGCTTACGGCTGTCACCTACCTCAAGGGCCAGACAGTTGATCTCGATGTCGTCCAGGATGCGCTCGGCACGACGAGGGATAAAGTAACCGCCGATTGCAATGCCCATGGGGGGATTGATATTTACCCGGCCAAAACCGGCTTTCAATTTGTTCATGCTAATTTCCTCACTTCATATTGCACATAGCATCCAGAACCTTCGTTCCTTCTGCGATGATCAGTTCCGCAACACCCGCCTTGTAAGCGGAGCTGCGTGCCTCGTAGCCGCCCTCATCATAGGCGTCCTGCATGGGAAAGTATCCCTCTCGGCCGTTGGCCTGACAGCAGGGCAGAATCACGTCCCATCCTTCGGCCTTCTTCAGCCCCAGGCCCACACCGTTGAAGGGCTCACCGGGAATGCCCAGGAATGCCACTGGCCCGATGGCAAGCCCAGAGAGCATCAGTTCAAAGTACTCAGGCCCTTTTTCCAGGCGCACCATACGAAGCGCTTCCGCCACCACGGTGGTCAGCTCCATGCCCTTGTAGGGGATCTGGTCGTCATGTCCGGCGTTGTGCAGGTCCGCATACTCGTGTGCCAGCTTCATTTCCTCAGGCTTCGGCATATTGGAGGGCGCCTTAATGACCTTCTGCAGACTGACCAGTCGGTCCACATCCACATAGTTTACCTTGTCGTACACCTGAAGCACCGCTCCGGCCAACACGCGGCCGATGTGCTGGGTGTGTCCGTAGCCGCGGAACACATTGTCAAAGTCGCGGGTCAGATCGTTCATGTCGCCGCCCTTGGCAAACACGTTTCCGGCCCCCACGTCGCCCTGAGCACCGTTGAAGAAAATGCATTTTGTATCGTCAATACTCTTTTCCACGGTCCGCCGCAGCATACCCGGCCAGTCGGCGGAAATGTTGTTGCCGCCGATGGTATCCGGATGGAGACCAAAGTTGACCAGCACGATGGTGTCCGCACCCTCCCGGTCAAAGCGCAGCACGTTTACCCGCTTGTCCACGTCGCCGATGGGATGCAGAATGTCAGGGTTGCCGATACCCGGATTGGTCCTTACGCTGCCGTCCTTCATGCGGAAGCGGCGCATGAAGGAGACCTTGTCACCCGAACCAACGGCCCAACCCATACGGGCGGGCTTCAGGTCGTCCAAAGCGAACTTGGCCGCGTCGCCCATGCGGCGGCGGATAAATTGATAATACTCCTGCTGCAGGGGATTTTCCGACTCCCTGCTGACGGCGGGGGTGGTGTGGCTGTGGGTGGCATGGAGAAAGATATTTTCCAGCTCCACCCCGGTCACCTGACTGATGTGCTGACGGAATTCGGTCACAATGGGAGTAAGCATGCCACACTGGTCCATGCTCAGCAGCACCAACCGCTTGCCGCTCACTTCCAGCGCCAGTGCGTTGATCTCGATGTCGTCCAAAATTCGCTCAGCCTGGCGGGGAATAAAGTAGCCCCCGATGGGAGTCCCCAGAGAAGGATTGATGTTGACCCGACCGAAACCAGCTTTCAGGTCGCCCATAGTATCACTCCTTACTTCTTGCCCAGGATCACAGCCATGCAGTGCTCGATAGGGGCCTTGCGGCTGATTTCTGTGATATCTGCCAGCTCGCTGTCCGTCAGCTTGCGGGTATTGATCATATTCGCGTTGTCCCGCACCTGCTCAGGCGTCTCGCAGCCCAGGACCAGAGAGGTCACGCCGGGCAAGTCGCGAATGTAGGCCACCGCCATCTGGGGCAGGGTCATGCCGCCGGCCTTGGCCACCTCGTTGATGGCATCCAGGCTGGGCTGCATGAAGGAGAACTTCTCGGGCGCCCTGTCCATACAGAGCATACCCTGCAGGAACACACTGCGCACAAAGACCGCCACCCCGCGCTTCTGCAGTTCCTGCAGCAGGCCCCGCTGAACGATGCGGGTGTCCAGCACGTTCATGGGGATCTGAATGGCCTCCAGCCAGGGGCACAGCTCCAGAAAGTCCTCCACATCCTCAGCGGTGTACACAGAGGAGCCCACAAAGGCCATCTTATCTGCTTCCTTCATCTTCAGCAGCATGTCCTTCACCACTTCGTGGTGCTTGCGCATCTGTTCGGCATCGTGGAACATATAGCCATCCACCTTACCCAGCAGCTGGCGGGATTTGTCGATCTGGCCCTTCAGCTCCGCCACAGGGTCGTCGGACCACAGCTTGAACTTGCTGATGGCCAGCATGTTGTGGTCATTGGCCTTCAGATAGCTGCCCACCACCTCCTCGGAGGTGCCGTAGGCGGCGGCGGTGTCCAGCACAGTCACGCCCACATCATGGGCAGTCCGAAGGATCTCGTGCGCCGTTTCCTCGCTGGGCTTGCCGGTGGTGTTGGCCATGCCGTAGTTCAGACCCAGCTGAACGGTACCCAGCATAAAGCGGGAAATATCCACGCCGTGGGTTCTGACACATTCCATTGTTTTGCCCTCCACTCCGTTTGCTTACTTGCCCATGGCGGTCTGGCACTTCTCCATGACCTCACGGAAATTACGGCCCAGGATGGCCACGTCGGCACACAGGTTGACATAGCGGTAGCCCATGTCGTGCAGGTCCTTCACGTTGCCGGGGTTGCCCACGGTACCGGCGAACTTGCCGTACTTGCGGGCGGTCTCGGCAACCTTGATGCGGGCCTTGGCCACCTTCTCGTCGCCAGTATTGGTGGGGATGCCCAGGGAGTGAGCAAAGTCGGCGGGGCCGAAGAACAGCATGTCGATGCCGGGCACGGCGGCGATCTCGTCGATCTGCTCCAGAGCCTCGAAGTCCTCGATCTGGATGATGGTCAGGCGCTCTTTGTTGGCGTACTCGATGTAATCAGCGGTTTTCATCTGGCAGTACAGTCCATCGGCAAAGCCGCCGTCGATGGCCCGACGGCCAAGGGGATGGAACTTGGTCATGCGGGCCACCTGCTGGGCATCCTCCACACCCATGACGTGGGGCACCATGACCGCAGTACAGTCCATCTCCAGCGGACGAACGTGGTTGGAGTAGCAGCCCCGGGGCACGCGCACCACGGTCTCAGCGCCGTAGGCCTTGGCGGCCAGGAACACCTGGTTGATCTCGTTGTAGTCGGCGGGGATGTGCTCCATGTCGGCCCAGATCATGTCGAAACCGGCCATAGCGACCTGGGCGGCGACGATGGGATGGGTGATGTTGAGCTTGGCGGAAGTAACCAGCTCATCGTTACGCAGTTTGGCGACTACTTTGCTGTTGGGCTTGTTCATAATTAACACCTCATATTATTTTTAGTTTTTTGTTTACATGCTTTTCAGCAGGTCCTACTTATTTGGGTCGGCGTCTCAGCCAGCACGCCAATCCATTCTTTGGTATTATACATTTTAATGTACATCACACAAAATGGCAATAGCCAAATGAGCCTTATTTTCTCATTTTCCGCATGAACGCTTATTTTTCGGTCAGCCCGCCCCCAGCGGATGGGGCATGCCACCTGCAGGCACACCGGACCCTGCGCAATCCTGCCGGACAGCACAAGAACACGGGGCGGCATCTGCCGCTGGCCACCATGGCGTTGAACTGGGAGCGCCTCTGTTTTTGTGCGCGCCAACCGAACTATACCCCTTCGGCCCATTCCAGGCAATAGTCAATTTGCTTTTTTCGTTCTTGTATTGCGCACAGTGTTCCCCGCCCCCGTCTTCCCCGTGAACCGGACGCCTGCCTCTATTTTATATTTTTTTCTTTATTTTCACTTTAACACTGGCCAATCGTCCGTTTATCTATTATAATATTATCCGCATGTTATTCCCCTGCGGGCTTCACTTAAGAAAGGGTCGTCATGATGGGCAAAGTGTTTGCCCGGGCCATGTCCAGACTCTCCCTTTTCCGGCGTTGCTCTTCTCTGCCGAACACAAAGATGCCCTACCCTGATAATGGTGAAAGGAGCTTCACATGAAAGAAAATGCCAAGCATAAAATCATGGGCTTTATGGACTTCGTGATGTATACCGCGGGTCTGAACCTGCTGTTTCTGCTGTGTTCCCTGCCTGTTTTCACCATGGGTGCATCCCTGACCGCCCTATATGCGGGGCTGCGGGCCATGGTCAAGAAGGAGCCCTGCTTTCAGGCATTCTTTTCGACCCTGCGCAAAAGTTTCCTGCGGGCAACAGTCCTTTGGGTCATCCTGTTGCCCCTGAACGCACTGCTTGTGTTCAACGTCTGCACCATCTGGTACTATCAGGTCAGCGGTTCTCTCCCTGCCCTGATCCTGTCTGCCCTTTTCGCCGCCCTCCTGCTGTCCATCACCACCATGGTGTTTCTGTTTTATTCCCGGTTCGAGGGCACTTTGCTCCAGCTGCTGCGCTACGGCGGCACCATGTGCCTGAGCCATCCCCTGCGGAGCCTGCTGATCTGCCTGCTGACCTGGAGCCCCTTCGCTCTGCTGCTGGCCTCCCCCATGATCTTCCTGTTTTTTGGGGTGCTGTTTGCCTTTTTCTATTTCGCGGTAGTCTCCTTTGCCGCCATCTGGCTGATGAACCACCCCTTTGCCAGGTTCGCCCGGGAAGTCCTGGGCATGGACGTCCCTCAGTATGCTGAACCTTCCAAGGAAGGTAACGATAACTAATCAAGGAGGCACACGATATGATTATCGACCGCATCGAAAACGCAAGCCAGTATTTCTGCCTTGGCCCCCAGTGGAAAACCGCACTGACCGCCATGCAGGAATACGATCCCGCCAACTTCCAAAAGGGCGAGAAGCTCATGCTGGACCACGGCGTGAAGCTGCTTCAGTTTGAACCCGCCACCAAGCCCCGCGACAACGTTAAGTTCGAGGCACACCGCAAGTTCGCCGACATCATGTTCTTTGCCGGCGGCGAGGAGAAAATCGCCTGGAAGCCCACCGCTGAGCTTCAGAACATCACCGCCGAGTATACCGAGGAGATGGAGGCCCTGCTGGCCACCCTGGACGACGACGCCCTGGAAGTGCCCATGAAGCCCGGCATGTTCGTTGTTTTCCTCCCCCAGGACGCCCACGGCCCCGACATCGCCATCGGCGAGCCGGCCAGCGCCCGCCGCATCGTGATCAAAGTCCCCCTGGACTGAGAAAAATATAAAATCATACAAAACCATAAGAAGAGAGGCATTACTTATGAAAACTCCCAACTTCCCCCTGGGTGACAAGGAGCTGAAGATCGGTATCCTTGGCTTCACGGAAGGCAACGCCCACCCCTTCTCCTGGAGCGCCATGTTCAACGGCTATGACAAGGACGAGATGGTCAAATGGTGTGCCAAGGACTACCCCACCATTCCCGTATATCTGGGCAAGCAGCCCGCCCACACTCTGGGTATCCCCGGTGCCAAAATCACTCACATCTGTTTCACCGGCGACGAGGACCGCACCACCGCCGAGGGCTGTGCCAAGGCCACCTTCATCCCCAACGTGTGCGACCGCCCCGAAGAGATGATCGGTCAGGTGGACGCCGTCATCTGCGCCACCGACAAGGGCTATGAGCACGTGGAGCGCGTGCGCCCCTTCATCGAGGCCGGCATCCCCCTGTTCATTGACAAGCCCATGACCGACAACGAGGAAGACCTGCGTACCCTGGTCAAGTGGCACGACGAGGGCGCCAAGTTCATCTCCTCCTCCTCCATGCGCTACAAGAAGGAAATGGAGCCCTACATCAAGAATCGCTACGAGTTTGGTCCTCTGCGCTACATTGTCTCCCCCATGGCCAAGTACTGGGAGAATTACGGCATCCACGCTCTGGAAGGCATCTTCCCCCTGATCGGCCAGGGTGTTGAGTGGGTGCAGAACGTGGGCACCAAGGAGCGCGCCATGGTCCACCTGTACCACAAGGACGGCATCCATGTGGATATGCCCATGGGCAAGATGTCCACCACCGGCATCTCCGTGTGCGGTGAGTATTCCGCCAAGATCATCACCTCCGGCGACTCCTACTACTCCTTCAAAAAGCAGCTGGACGAGTTCGTGAAGTGGCTGCGCACCGGCGAGATCGACTACCCCTTCGAGGACACCATCGAGATGGCCAAGATCATCATTGCCGGCATCCGCAGCCGAGAGGAAGGCGGCCGCCGGGTCTACCTTTCCGAAATTAGCGAGCGCTGAGGAGGATACACCATGAAATTTCTGGACGATTTCTCCCTTGCAGGGAAAAATGCTCTGGTCCTCTGCCCCGAGTATATGTACGGCCCGGAGCTGGTGCAGGGCCTGATCGATGGCGGTGCCAAGGTCTGGATCGCCGGCACCAAGGAAATGGACCTTCCCGGTGTGGAGGGCTACTTCCCCTATCACCACGCCGATGCTGAGGATGCCGCCAAACTGTCCCAGTTTGTCAAGACCTCCATGGGCACCATTGACGTTCTGGTGGAAAACGTGCTGAACATGGATACCGCCCCCGGCTGGGACCACGACTTTGACGCCATCAACGCCCCCTTCCAGACCGCTATGAAGGGCCTGATGGTCACCATTCAGGCCATCGCCTATCACATTATGGCCGATCAGGGCTTCGGCAGTGTCATTCTGGCCACCGATTACGGCGCTCTGGTGGGATACGACCCCCAGAACTACACGGAGTGTCCCGAGCTCTTTGACACGGACTTCTCCCTCATGCGCGGCTTCATCAAGGGTTCCTGTGTCAACTGCGCCCGTCAGGCCTCCAACTACCTGACCGAGCACGGCTGCCGCTGCAACTGCCTTGCCTTCGGCCCTCTGGCCGGCAAGCAGCCCGCCGCCTTTGAGGAGGCCTTCATCCGCCACAGCCAGACCAAGCGTCTGCTCACCGCCCGGGATATTGCCCACGCCGTGACCTTCCTGGCATCTGACGCTTCCGCCTTCATCTCCGGCCTCACTCTGCCGGTGGACGGCGGCTACACCGCGAAGTAAGGGAGGAAGTGAAACAATGAATACCTTTGATCTGTTATCCCTGAAGGGCAAAAATGTCCTGATCACCGGCGGCCGCCAGATGTATGGCCTGGGTGCCACCCTGGCTCTGGCCGATGCGGGCGCCAACATCTACCTGGCCAGCCACTCCATCGAGTCCGCCCAGGAATTCGTGGACGAGCTCAAGCGTGAAAAGGGTGTCAAGGTGCAGGCCGTGGCCTTTGACCAGGGCGACATCAACAGCATTGAGCAGATGTTCAAGACCGTGGTCGAGGACGGTGGCAGCCTGGATGTCTTCATCCACTGCAGCCGCATCCTGCCCAGGAGCAACAAGCCTGCCTCCGGCCTGATCGGCGGCAACGACGACGCCATGGAGTCCAACGTACACACCAACTCCGCTGCCTCCGTCTATATGGTGGAGCTGGCCGGCAAGCAGATGATCCGCCAGCGCAGCGGCTCCATCATCGTCTTTGGTTCTATGATGGGCCTGATTGGTGTGGAGAAGCACAACTACGACGCAAACCCCGGCTCCGGCGGCGGTGCCTACTCCCTGACCTACGGCGTGGACAAGTCCGGTCTGACCGCGTGGGTGCGCCACGCCGCCAGCTACTACGGCCAGTATGGGGTACGCGTCAACGCCCTGTGCCCCGGCGGTTTGCAGTCCCACCGCACGGACGAGGCCTTCGCCAAGCAGTACTCCAAGCACACCCAGCTGGGCCGTTTGGCTAACCAGGAAGATGTCAGCGGCCTGATCCTCACTCTGGCCTCTGACGCAGGCGCCTACCTCACCGGTCTGTCCATTCATCCGGGCGTTCCTTTCCACGCGATTTGACCCTTTCGCCGGAGATTTGTGCCCCCCGGACACAAATCTCCGGTTTTCATTTTACTCCTCCCGGAAACTCTTGCCAGGACCGCCCGGTCCCATTATAATAGATGAATCATCTACAAAAAGGAGTTGGCCTTTTATGGGAAGACCCGACACCCCCTGGACGGGCTATATCCCCCCCTTCCGCATCTGGGGCAACCTGTATTTCGTGGGCACTAAATACGTATCCAACCACCTCATCGACACCGGCGACGGTTTGATTCTGATGGATTCCGGCTATGCCGAAACTCTGTATATGGTACTGGACAACATCTATCAGCTGGGTTTTGACCCTCATGACATCAAGTATATCGTCCACTCCCACGGCCACATCGACCACTTCGCGGGCACCTGCGCGCTGGCGGAAATGACCGGAGCCAAGACCTTCCTGGGCCGCAAGGATCTGGACTATGTCACCGGTGAGCGCGACCTATCCTGGGCCAAGGAGCTGGACATGAAGCACCCTCACTTCTTCACCCCCGATGTTCTGCTGGACGACGGGGACGAGATCAAACTGGGCAACACCATCATCAAGTGCTACCACACTCCCGGCCATACCGAGGGCTGCACTTCGTTCCTGTTCAATGTTACTGACGGAGAAAAAACTCTGGTGGCGGGCACCCACGGCGGTGTGGGTCTGAACAGCCTTTCTGCCAAGTCCCTGAAGCACTATGGTCTGCCCCTGTCCCTGCAGCAGGACTTTCTGGACGGCACAGACCGCCTTTCCAAGCTCCACGTGGACATCTGCTTCGGTAATCACCCGGAGGCCGTGGACACCGAGGGCAAGGGCGCGCGCATCCGCGCCGGCGAGGCAGATGCCTTCGTGGACCCCACCGCGTGGCAGGAGTTCCTGGCCCGCCGCAAGCAGCTTGTAGAAAATCTGATGGAAAAGGAACAGACCGAAAACGCCTGACCCTTCACCTGTGGATGCACGCACACGAGCACAGAACCAGTGCATATAGACGCCAAAGCCCTCAAAATCCTGAACAATTTATCCCGGACAAGGACTTCGACTCCACGCCAATGCCGCACTCCGTTCCACGGCAAATAAGCGCGGAGTCAAAACCTCCGGCTAAGCCGGAGGCTTGAGTAAGCCCTATAAGGGCTTTATTCGGACTACGCCCCTTAAGGGGCCCCGAAAGATTTGCCGACTGCATTTCTTTCTCGGGCTACCCCTTAAGGGGTTATTTTATGCCT
>JAZSJB010000059.1:0-43061 GCA_045534105.1 Lawsonibacter sp.
CCACGGCGTTGCCAGTGCCGAGGAACTGACCGACTTTGCTACCAACTATAACTACGGTTTCTCCTTCCTGCAGGACATTCCTCTGGGAGACCCCAACCGTCTGGAGGGCTTCCTGTTCCCTGACACCTACGAATTTTATGTCAACCACGATCCTAAGTACGTCATCAACAAACTGCTGCAGAACTTTGATGCCCAGTACACCGAAGAGATGCGCACTCAGGTCGCGGAAAGCAAATATTCTCTGCGCCAGTATCTGACTGTGGCCTCCCTGATCGAGCGTGAGACCTCCGGCAAAGATCGGGGGCAGATCGCTTCCGTCATTTACAACCGTCTGGAAAACCCCAACTCCTCTGCAGGTACCAACGGCTATCTGCAGATCGACGCCACCCTGTACTACCTCACGGGTAAGACGCCCACCGAGGCGGACAAGGCCATCGACTCTCCCTATAACACCTATAAGTATCCCGGCCTGCCTCCCGCCCCCATCGCAAATCCCGGTCTTGCTTCTCTCAAGGCGGCGCTGGACCCGGACAACACAGGCTATTATTACTATGCTCTGGGCGACAACGGCGCCCACAAGTTCTTCCGGGACTACAACAGCATGCTCAACTGGATGCATACCCAGAAACTCTACAAATAACACACGCTGCCCGGATGTCCTTGGGCATCCGGGCAGAATTCTGCTTGAAAAGAGAGAGATTCTATGGCTCAGAAAAAGATTGAACTACTGGCTCCTGCCGGTGATATGGAACGGCTGCGTATGGCGCTGGCCTATGGCGCGGATGCGGTCTATCTGGCCGGCACCTCCTTTGGCATGCGCTCCTTTGCAGGCAACTTCACCCCGGACGAGCTGCGTCAGGCAGTGCAGCTAGCCCACGCCAAAGGGGTACGCGTCCACGTCACCTGCAACACCATGCCCCGCAACGATGAAGTCGCCCGCCTGCCGGAATGGCTGGAATTTCTTCAGGATGCGGGCGTGGACGCGGTCATCGCCGCCGATGTGGGTGTCCTTTCTCTGGCAAAGCGCCATGCCCCCAAGGTGGAGGTGCATATCTCCACTCAGGCCAGCATCGTCAACTATCAGTCCGCCACAGCGTGGCACGATCTGGGGGCCAGCCGGGTCATTCTGGCCCGGGAGCTGTCTCTGGACGAGATCCGTGAGATTCGAGCCAAGGCCCCAAAAACACTGGAGATTGAGGCCTTTGTCCACGGTGCCATGTGCGTATCCTACTCCGGGCGGTGCCTGCTGTCCAACTATATGACCGACGCAAGCCGGGACTCCAACCGTGGGGCCTGCGCCCAGCCCTGCCGCTATCAGTACGCTCTGATGGAGGAAAAGCGGCCCGGGGAATACTTCCCTGTCTTTGAGGACGAAAAGGGCACCTACATTATGAACTCCCGCGATATGTGCATGATCGACCATGTGAAGGAGCTGATGGACGCGGGACTGGACTCCCTGAAGATCGAGGGCCGCGCCAAGTCCGCCTACTACGCCGCCATTGTCACCTCCGCCTACCGCCACGCCATCGACGCGGCGGCTGCGGCTCAGCCCCTTGACCCCATTTGGCGGGACGAGGTGGAAAAGGTCAGCCACCGGCACTACTCCACCGGTTTCTACTTCGGCCACCCCGGCCAGTTTTACGAGGATGCCCGGTACATCCGGGACTGGCAGGTGTGCGCGGTGGTGGAGGACTGCACCCCGGAAGGCCTTGCTACCCTGTCCTTGCGCAATAAATTTGCCGCGGGAGATTCCATGGAGGTGGTGGGACCCGATCTGCCCGGTCTGCCCTTTACCGTGCCCCAGATGACGGACATGGAGGGCACACCCCTCACCGAGCCGCGCAAGCCTCAGATGCAGTTTAAAATGCAACTGCCCAAGTCCGTGCCGCCCCTGTCCCTGCTGCGGCGGCAGACCAACGAACCCTCATAACAGTTCAGGAGCCCGGCACACTGTGCCGGGCTCCTGTTTTAACCCCACATCTTCTTAAACTGTTCCCACAACTCCATGGCCTTGAATTTGACCACGTAGCCGCCGCTCTCCCCGGTAATAAGGGAAACCTGCTCGGGGGTGAAATTGCCCGCGGCGGCGGCCTCGTCCACCGTTTCGCTCACAGAGCCAAGGCACAGTGGCGGAAAGGCTACGCACCACCAGTTCTCCCCCTTGCCCTCTCCCACCACAATGCGCAGGGCGGTGTAATTACCTGCCGGGAGGGCGAAGTCTGTATACTTTTTGGTAGGGAACCAGGTGCGCTCCAGACGGGCAGACACCGGGTAGTCGTATCCCTGCTCCTCCACCACATCCCGCCCTGCCTGGGCCAGCAGGGTCAGATTCTCCTCCATGCTGCGGCGCACCTGCTGCAAATCATCCCCAGGCTGATAGAGGGCGGCCGCTTCTGTGAGGATACGGTCCCGCACCTGATATTTCAACTCCTGATCCGCCTCGCTGTCCGAATTGGCAATGACATGCAGGCGGATCACACTGTCCGCCAGCGCCGCCTGTTCCCGGTCCAAATAAGTTCCCATAAGCAGTGCCACCGCAACGCCGGTCAGCAGTGCCACTTCCCATCGTTTTAACTTATATTTCATAAAAGAACACCGTCCATGCTGTATTACATACAGCATGGACGGTGTTTTGGATTATTATACCGTTTGGGTCAAAAAAGTTTCAGGATAGAGGGTCAGTAGTTCTTCACAGGCACTTTTTGCCTCCTCCTGCTTGTCAAACAAACCGAAGACAGCCGAGCCGGTACCGCTCATAGCAGCACCCAGCGCTCCGTGCTGAATAAGGATGTGCTTGACCTGATTGACCTTGACCGCGCAGCGCTCGGGCAGGGCATCCTCAAACACATTATAGAGCCGCCGGGCCACGCCGGGCAGGTCACCCTCGTTCAGCGCCTTGAGCACCCCCTCTGTATCCGGACGGCGGCGCAGGCGCACCGAGTCGATCTGGGCGAACAGAGCAGGGGTGGACACGGAGAAATCCGGCTTGCACAGCACCACCCAACACTTGGGAAGGGCAGGCAGGGCAGTAAGCACTTCCCCTTTTCCTTCCGCAAGGGCAGTACAGCCCAGCACACAGTAGGGTACATCAGAACCAACTTTTTGTCCAATGTCAGCCAGCTTTTCCAAGGAAAGCCCCATGCCGTGGATCTCATTCATAGCACGCAGAACGGCGGCGGCATCGCTGCTGCCTCCGCCCAGTCCGGCACACACGGGAGTCACCTTTTTCAGGGTGATGTCCAGAGAATAGGGTTCGATCCCAAGTTCCTTCCAGAACGTCAGCGCGGCGGCTGCGGCCAGATTACGACCGTCCGTGGGCAGAAAGCCCAGGTTGCTGTTCACCCGGATACCCTCGCCCTTGCCCGGTTCCAGCGTCAGGGTGTCACCCAGCTGCACCGACTGCATGACCATGCGCAGGTCGTGATAACCGTCCTCCCGACGCCCCAGCACGTCTAATGTCAAATTCAGTTTTGCGGGTGCCTGTACCGTAATCGGCAGCACGGCGTTCACCTCCGTACTCAGCGAATCCTGCGCGCCTCCAGATAGAAGCGTTTGTCATGGGCATGACCCATGGAGAAGGTCTTGCGGGGCAGCACACCGTCATGGATAACGGTGGGGAACAGTTCCTCCTTGCCCATGGGGGGCAGCAGGAAGCCCACAGCGTCCGGGCGGCGGGACAACTCCTCCACCACGTCCTCTCCGTGTATGTAGTCAATGCCAACCTTCTTGTGTTCCTTCATCCACTCGTCCAAAAAGCCCTGGAGGGTACCCACCGCCAGCTGGGCAGCAGGATTGGGAACGGTGATATCCTTTTTTCCGCTTCGGGTCACGCAGGTCAGCACGTGACCCTCCCCCCTGCCCTCATAAGCACCGGGGAAAGCGTTCTTCAGGTCGGTCAGCAGCTGGTCCGGATCCACGCCGAACACCACCCGGTGGATGGGCTCAAACTGCAGGGACTCGTCGTGCAGGTCGCACAGCTCCACCAGGGCGTACCGGGCGGGCAGCCTGTCCCACTGCTCCTGGGGCACAAGCTTCTTCTGCCGCTCATAGCACTCCTTGGCGGTGGCCAGAGAGTGGTTACCGTCACCCACGGCAAAGAGCATGACGCCCACATCCTCCCCCACGCCGTATTTTTCACGAAATGCGGCGGGATCGGCCAAAGTATTCAACGCGGCGGCCAGCTGTTCCATCTGTTCATCACCCAGCTTCCAGCCGGTGATGTGGCCACCCCGCTCCATCAGATCAAAGTCGTAGACCTTTTCCATTTGGGCGGTCTGTCCGGCCAGAGGGGGCATGACCGTCCCCTCCCGGTCGTCACACAGCAGCATCACATGGGGCAGCTCGATGGGCGCATTCTTGCGCACCGCCACACGGGGCGGGATGCGGGAGATCACCGTGCCCTCTGTGGCGCGAATAAGCGCAGAAGAGCCCGGCTCATAGTCATACTGCTCCAGATCCACCATACCAACAATGCCGCGGCGGATCGAGCCGTCATCCAGCCTGCGCTCCACATAAATCAGGGCCTCAGACACGGTGACAAACTTCTCCTGCCGCAGGTACTGGCTCATTGTATTGTTGATCTCCATGATATCCGTCTCCACGTTGGGACCTTCCAGACAGCTTTCCGGAAGAACCAGCCGCAGGGTGGAGGGGTTGATACCCACAAACTCGGCCACCCGCTGCCAGTATTCCGGCTGGGAGGTGTACTGGTCGCAAGCCACTACGCTCCATCGGGTCATGTCGCAGTCCCGGGGCAGTAAAATGTCCGCAGGCTTAAAAGGCAATTTTCCAAACATGTTATGTCCTCTTTCTGTGTTAAAGCGCATCTTTAATGGCGGCCAGCAGATCATCAAACTCCTCGAACGCCAGCAGATCGGAATTATCCGCTTTAATGGCATCGGTGCTCTTAAAGAGGAAACCGGCCTTGCTGGCCCGGATCATACCCAAATCGTTGAAGCTGTCGCCGGCGGCGATGGTGTCAAAGCCGGCGGACTGCAGGGCACGCACGGTAGTCAGCTTGGACTGGTCGCAGCGCATCTGATAGCCCGTGATCTCTCCGGAGTCCGCTACCTCAAGTGTATTGCAGAAAATCGTAGGCCAGTCCAGCTTTTTCATCAGGGGTGTGGCAAACTGCTCAAAGGTGTCACTGAGGATGATAACCTGAGTAACGGAGCGCAGCTCATCCAGAAACGCCTTGGCCCCGGGCAGGGGATCAATTTTTTCGATGGTGGCCTGAATCTCCTTCAGCCCCAAACCGTGCTCCTTCAGGATGTTCAGGCGCCACTTCATCAGCTTATCGTAATCCGGCTCATCCCGGGTGGTGCGCTTCAGTTCGGGGATACCACTGGCCTCAGCAAAGGCGATCCAAATCTCAGGGACCAAAACCCCTTCCATATCCAAACAAACTACATTCATATTTCCATCTCTCTTTTCGGGTTATTTCTTTAAACTGTTCAGGAAGCGCTCGATACGCTTCAGTGCTTCTGCCAGATCCTTCATGGACGCAGCGTAGCAGGCCCGCACAAATCCCTCGCCGCCCGGTCCAAAGGCCGAGCCGGGAATCACTGCCACCCGCTCCTGACAGATCAGCTGTTCACAAAACTCCTCGCTGGTCAAGCCGGTGGACTTGATGCAGGGAAACATATAAAACGCGCCCTTTGGCTCAAAGCACTCAAGCCCCAGTTTGCGGAATCCATCCAGCAGGAAGCGGCGGCGGGCATCGTACTCTTCCTTCATCTCAGCAATATCCCCATCGCCGTTGCGCATAGCCTCTATGGCCGCATACTGGCTGGTGGTGGGGGCGGACATGATGCCGTACTGGTGGAGCTTGGTCATGGCAGCCACAATCTCCTTGGGGGCGCACAGATAGCCCATGCGCCATCCTGTCATGGAATAGGCTTTGGAAAATCCATTGACCACGATGGTCCGCTCGTACATATCCGGGATATTGGCCATGGAGAAATGCTTCTGACCATAGGTCAGCTCGGCATAGATCTCGTCCGAGATGACCATGATGTCGGTCCCCCGCAGCACCTGGGCCAGTTCTTCCAGATGCTCCCGGCCCATAATGCCGCCGGTGGGATTGTTGGGGAAGGGCAGCACCACCGCCTTGGTTTTGGGTGTAATGGCAGCACGCAGTTCATCGGCAGTAAGACGGAACTCATTCTCCGCCTTGGTCTGCACATACACCGGCACGCCGTGGGTCATGGAGGCCAGCGGGCCGTAGCATACAAAGGAAGGGGTCGGAATGATCACCTCATCCTCCGCCTCCAGAATACAGCGGAACGCAAGGTCAAGGCCCTCGCTGCCGCCCACGGTGACCAGTATCTGTCCCACAGGGGCGTAATCCAGCTCAAAGCGCCGCTTCATATAGTCAGAAATTGCCTTGCGCAGATCGGACAGGCCTGCATTGGGCGTATATTTGGTATAGCCCTTCTCCAGAGAGCGAATACCAGCGTTTCGGATATGCCATGGGGTAATAAAGTCCGGTTCACCAATGCCCAGAGAAATGCCATCCTCCATGGTCCCCAGCAAGTCGAAATACTTGCGGATACCGGAGGGAGGCACATTCTGAATGCGCCGATTCAGAATCTTGCTGTAATCCATCATTCAAAAACAAACCTTTCTTCCTTGTTCTTCCGCTTCTGGAAGGCAAGGTGCTGTTCCTTATAGCGTTTGAGGATAAAGTGGGTGGAGGTACCGGTAACGCCCTCAATTGGGGCCAGGCGGTTGTTGACAAACTCCGCTACCTCACGCAGGGTCCTGCCCGAGATCATGACGGTCATGTCATAAGTACCGCTCATGAGGTACATGCTCTCCACCTCTTCATACTGGTAGATGCGCTCGGCAATGCGATCATAGCCATCGGCTGTCTGGGGGGTAACATTGACCTGGATCAGAGCGGTAACCGCCTCAGGCTGCACCTGCTCCCAATCCACAAGGGCCTGATAGCCCAGAACGATCTTCTCCTGCTCCAGCTTGGCAATGGCAGCTTCCAGTTCTTCCAAGCTCATACCAGCAGCGGCGGCAAGCTGCTCCCGGGGCATGGTACAGTCCCGTTCCAGCAGCTTCAACAGTTTTTTCATGGAGAGTCCCTCCGTTCTTCTTTATATCCCATCATTTCAGGGTTTTAGTATTATACACTATTTCTGTCCGAAATACAATCCCGCACATTCAAAAACAACCGGCACGGTGTACTGCCGTACCGGTTGAAAAATCAGCCCCAGAACTCGGGAAACAGCAGCTCACTGCCCACCTTCAGTGTAAGCAGGATCAGCACCAGTGCCACCGCAGGCCGAACGATCCGGCTGCCGTTTTTGATGGCAAGGCCTGCACCCATATAGTGTCCTGCCATTGACGCAACCGCCGCAATGAGTCCTACGCCGAAATATACGTACCCCGCCATGATAGCAGTGAACAGACTTCCCAGATTAGACGACAGATTGACGACCTTTACACCACCTGCCGCTTTTCTGGTATCAAGCTTTCCGAATCGGACCAACACGATCATCAGGAAGGTACCCGTCCCCGGTCCGTAATAGCCGTCATAGGCACCAATGAGCAGTGCCGCCGCCCAGACCACGATAGCCTGCTTTTTAAATTCCACCGGCTCCGGCTCATCCGGCCACTGCCGTCCCCGCAGCACCACCACGGCCACCACCGGCAGCACCACCAGCAGCGTGTACTTAAGCACCACGTCCGGGGTGTGATGCTGCAGCCATGTCCCTCCCGTTGAACCAAGCAAAGCCAGAAAGATGGCAGGGGTAAACAACCGCCAGTCCACATAGCCGTTTTTTACAAAGCGGGCGGTGGAGAAAAAGGTTCCCAGACAGGAGGAGAGTTTATTTGTCCCCAAAACGTAGTACATAGGCAATCCGTGAAAGGCCATGAGATAGATGGGCAAAGAGATGATCCCTCCGCCCCCCGCGATGCCATCCATCACCCCGGCTAAAAACACACCCAGGCAAACAAGCAGCACTACCCACAGGGCAATTCCGTCAATAGTAACATCCGTGAACAGAGACATAAAAACTCCTCCCCACAAGAAGCAAGTTATTTTTCTTATTTTACCAAGCTATGCCAAGAAAATCAACCCGCGCCTGCCCTGGTACAAAAACACCGGTCCGCCGAAGCGGACCGGTGTTTGGCGTTTTAAATTAAACTCATTATGCCACAGCGATCTTCTTATTCTGCCACCACTGAACGATCAGCAGGACCGCCAGAACAGCAATACCGGTCAGGTCGGTCACGGTGCCGGGAATGATCAGGCACAGACCGCCGGCAATGGCGATCAATCGCACGGGCCAGTTCAGGTCACGAATCATGAAGCCCATCAGGCCAGAGGCTACCAGGAACATTCCGACGAAGGAGGAGATGATGACCTGGACGACCTCGAAGGGAGTGGTGTTAACAAACAGCATAGCGTTGTTGAACGCGAAGATGTAGGGAACGATGAATGCTGCGATGGCCAGACGGGTGGCGTTCCACGCCGTCTTCATGGGAGGTGCCTTGGCAATGGCGGAGCCGGCGTAGGCAGCCAGGGCCACAGGGGGCGTGATGTCGGCCACGATGCCGAAGTAGAACACGAACATGTGAGCGGCAATCAGTTCCATGTGCATACCGGTAACCAGAATAGGCGCACAGGTGGTAGCCATAATGACGTAGTTTGCGGTGGTAGGAACGCCCATACCCAGCACGATGCAGCACAGCATGGTCAGCACCAGAGCGATGATCAGCTCGTCACCGGCAATGCTGACGATGGCGGAGATAAGCACCTGACCCAGACCGGTCATGGTGACTACGCCGGCGATAATGCCCGCAATACCGCAGGCCACGGCAACAGACAGGCTGCTCTTGGCACCGCTCTCCAGAGCGTCCACAAAGGTTCCCAGCTGGTGGTGGTTCTCCTTGCTGATGGGCAGTGTGATGAGAGTCAGCACCATGTAGATCAGCATCATCACGGTAGAGAACTTGATCTCAAAGCCGTTGAAGTTAAAGCGAATGCCCTCGAACGCAGGGGAGTTGGCATTCAGGAACTCCATGGCGGGACCTTCAAAGAAGGTCAGCACCAACATAGGCAACAGGGGGATGGTCAGCACCAGCTTCTTCCACAGGGTGGACTCACGGTTAATGAGGCACACGGTAATGGTGTAGAAGATGGAGTAGACAGCAGCGGCAGCCATGGTCTTGCCGTCGATGATCATGTAGACCAGAACGATCAGAGGAATGGTCAAGTAGATCTTAGGCGCAATTTCTTTGAGCGTGGGCAGTTCTTCCTTGGGCAGGCCCTTCAGCCCCATCTTCTTGGCCTTGAAGTGCACCATGAGGAAGATGCCGGTGAAGTACAGAGCCGCAGGCAGGATGGCGCGAACCAGAATGTACTGATAGCTATTGTCGGTCATCTCCGCCATGAGGAAGGCGGCGGCACCCATAATGGGGGGCATGATCTGTCCACCGGTGGAAGCGGCGGCCTCAACGGCGCCGGCAAACTCGCCGGGATAGCCGGTCTTCTTCATCAGAGGAATGGTAACGGAGCCGGTAGTTACGGTGTTGCCCACGGAGGAGCCGGACACCATGCCGCACAGGGCGGAGGAGATGACAGCCACCTTGGCAGGACCGCCGGTGGCCGCACCGGCCAAAGCGTTGGCACAGTCGATGAAGAAGGCGGCGATACCGGTAGCCTCAAGGAAAGCACCGAAAATAACGAACAGAACGATGTAGGTGGAACACACGCCGATGGGAGTGCCGATAACACCATCTGTGGTGTAGAACAAATTAAATATAACTTCCTTCAGCGGCTTACCTGCGCCAATAAAGGCATACAGCACAAAGGCTGTGGCCACAAAGATAATAGGCAGGCCCACCACGCGGCGGCAGCACTCGACCAAAACCAGGATGCCTACGATACCAAAGACGATCAGCAGGGGCACACCGCCCACTACAAACACCTTATTGATGCGGGAACCCCAGTTTACGATCTCGTCCAGATTGATACAATAGAAAAAGAAGCTGATCGAACCAGCCAATGCCAGTACAATATCATACCAGGGGATATAGTTTGCCTTTTGCACCCCGCCCTTTTTCGCCGGATAAAACAGGAACACCGCAATGATGATCATTCCCAGGAACAGGGGGCGCCGGAATCGCTCGTCGAAGGTGGCAAACAGGTTCATCCAGATCAGGAACAGGGCAAAACACGCCATCAGGACGCGCAGGACCTTGGCCGGAACGCCGGTCCAGACACGGGTATTGGCCTCGCGGTCATACTTTTTCATGATCGCGTCCACGTCAGCGGCAGTGCCTACGTCCACCTGTCCGGAAGTGTTGACCTTGTTTTCAACATCGGACATATAAGATTCCTCCTTCTATATTTTTTCTTTAGAACCATTGAAATTCGTAATTAAAGCGAATTTTTGTGTTTTTTCCGCATAGCTGGCGCAGATTGACCTGCTGCTCGTTCACGGTAAGGATATGGTCGTACAGCGTGCCAACAATGTATTGTACATCGTTGCGGTTCTGATGGATATTGCTTACGATCATGGATCCATCCTCACCATAAGTCAGGGTCTCACCCTCGTTGAGCTGGGTCTGGACACCGGCGCCAAAGTGATAGTACACGGTCTCTTCCACATAGATGTTTCCGCCCTGGATCTCGTAAATATCGATCACCGGGCTAAGGTTCACTGAGTGCTTGAACTCAATGGAAAAACGATCCCCCTCACCCATAGGGTAACGGGCATACAGCTCTCCCGTGTCACGGTCTTTCACCGTAAGGTAATGCTCAGGGCGAAAAAAGTTCAGAAAAAGGGTCGCCGCGATAATCAATATTATCGCGGCGACCACCTTTACTCGTCCGCAGGAAATTCGCACGACAAGAAATTACTCGATAATGCCGATTTCCTTGTAGTACTTCTCAGCACCGGGATGCAGAGGCACAGTGCCCTTGGCGGCATAGGCAGCTTCCAGGTACTCGAACTTGGCGTGAGCAGCCTTCAGGGAGTCGGCATTGTCGAACATAGCCTTCAGCAGCTCATACACCACGTCCTCAGACACGTCCTTGGAGGCAACCAGAGCAGCCTGAACGGCGACGCACTTGGTCTCCTCGTCGATGCCGTTGTAGGTACCGGCAGGCAGGTTATCCTGCACCAGGAAGGGATAGTCAGTAGCGATCTTGGCCAGAGCCTCGTCAGACAGAGAGATCAGGCTGAAATCGTTGGCAGTAGCCAACTCGGTGATAGCGGTGGTGGGGGCGCCGGCAACGGTAAAGCTGGCATCAATCTTGCCGTCCTTAATGCCATCTACGCCAACCTGGAAGGAGCCGTGGACCACAGTGATGTCATCAAAGGTGATGCCATGAGCGGCCAGGACCTGCTTGGCGTTGACCTCAGTGCCGGAACCGACATCGCCCACGCAAACGGCCTTGCCGCGCAGCTGGTCAATGGAGGTGATGTCGGGAGTGGCAACGATCTGCACGGTCTCGTTGTACAGGCCGGCAACCCACAGGGCGCTGTCCTCAACGCCGGTAGCCTCGAAAGTGTTGGTGCCGGTGTGAGCATAGGAGATAACATCGGACTGCAGGATGGCCATCTCGGCCTCACCGTCGGTAATCATGTTCACATTGACCTTGGACGCGCCGGTGGAAGTCACATTCAGTTCGGACAGAGACAGCTTGTCGTTCAAGATAGTCTGCATAGCGCCGCCAACGGCATAGTAAGTACCGGAGGTACCGCCGGTGGCCAGGGTGATCTTCATGGGTTCAGTGGAGCCCTCACCGGAACCGGAAGCAGTGCCGGCAGTGCCGCAAGCAGCCAGAGATGCCAGCATCATGGCGCCAGCCAGGATCAGCGCGAGTTTCTTCTTCATGTTTATTCCTCCAATCTGTTTTCCCCGTTGTGTTTACAACGGAGAATGCCCTTAGGGGCATTTCTTTTCCGAGCTTCATTATAGCATAATCTAACAAAAAAGCAACCCTTCTTTTGTCAAATTGTTGTATTTGCACAATTCATACCAAATCAACAGCATAACCCGCGTTTTTTGTTAAATTTTTCACATTACATGCCTTTCATCCCCTCTTCCAGTTTTTTTAGCGCTTTTTTCTCTATGCGTGATACATAGGATCGAGAGATATCGCATCTGTCCGCAATCTCCCGCTGGGTACGGGGCGGCTTGTCATCCAGGCCGTAACGCATGGTAATAATGGCCGCCTCCCGGGGCGTCAGACAGCTGCGCACACACCGGCGCACCTTGGCGCAGGCGTCCCGGGTATCCAGATCCTCCAGCATGGTATCATCTACGCTGATCACATCCATCAAGGAAAGGCCGTTTCCATCTCCGCCTCCCTCAATTGTATCGGAAAGTGACACCTCGCCCTGCAGCTTGCGCTGGGCCCGAAAATGCATAAGTATCTCATTCTCAATGCATCGGCTGCAATAGGTAGCCAGTCTGACATTTTTATCCGACTTGAAGGTAGATATCCCTTTTATCAACCCGATGGTACCGATGGAGATCAGATCCTCCTGATCCCCCGACTGGGCATAGTATTTTTTCACAATGTGCGCCACCAGACGCAGGTTGCGCTCGATCAGCACATTCCGCGCTTCCATGTCCCCCTGTACCAGCCGCTCCAAATACAGTTTCTCCTCCTCCGGCTTCAGCGGCTTTGGAAAGGACCCTGTCCCCCCGGACAGGCGCAGGGTAAAAAACAGACTGTTGCTCAGCAAACAGACCAACGCAGAGAGCATACACCTCACCTCTCCCCCACTCTATTCCCCTGACGCAAGTCCCTATGCAAAGAACGGGGTGTCGTCCGTTGGACGACACCCCGTTCCATGCAGATCATTAGGTCTACTCACCCGTCATTCACAATGATGAATTGTTTATGCTCGGAACTCAAAGGAAAACCGACTCCCGTCGTCATCCGAAAACGACCAAAAGCGGCCCCGGAGCTTGTCCCGAACAATGGCCTCCACCATGTTCAAGCCCAAGTGCCGTTCCGATTCACTCACGTTTGCAAACCCTGTGCCATCGTCTTTGACACACACGGTGTGATACATTTCGCCGCGCCGTACGGAGACTTCCACACTTCCGCTGTCCCGACCCGAAAAGGCATGCCGAATGGCGTTGGTCACCAGTTCTGTAACCACTAAAGAAACAGACGTTGCGGTGTCCGTCGCCAGTTCAATTTGATCGCCCGAGAAGGACAGTCCGATCCTCTTGTCCGGTGAAACCAGCATACGCAGATTGCTCAGCAATTGCTCCAGCAGAACATGGCTGCTGACCACCTTCATCTGCTCCGGATCGCTGATCAGAATATCATGAATCGCTGCAATGGACAGCACTCTGCCCACACTTTCCTTCAGAATCTCACGCACTTGTTCCTGCTCGCTGTTTCTGGCCTGCAGATTGAGAATGCTGGCTACCAGCTGCAGATTGTTCTTCACCCGGTGGTGCATTTCCCGAATGGTCAGAAGATGCTCCTCCCGCTCTATATCAACATTCTTTGTCAGCGGATCCTGTTCCTCGTGGGATTTGGCCAAGTGCTCATACTTTCGCTGCTGCTGCAGATCCGCACTGATGTCCTTTTCCCGAACAATGACCCCGATCACCCGATGCTCTTTGTTGCGGATCGGTGCCACATTCTGCCGCACGGCACGATTTTCCTGTGTAATGGCCTTCAAATCACAAATGGGTGCTCCCATCTCAAGGGCGTGAAAAACCGCAGGCTCGTTCTCCTTGCGCGCATATTGCCCCACAATCTTCTGTTGGTAGACGCTCAACCCGCCGGCTGGTGACTGCTGCGCTACCACCAGAGCCGTGGTTTCGTCCACGAGGCAATCCAGAAAAATATCCGCATTGGTAAGATCCGCAATCAGCGGCAGATTTTCTTCCACCGCACTCAGGCGGGAAATATCCTCATCCGAAAGGGTTGTGTGCGCTGCGCACAGGTACTCCAGTTCACTCACTGCCCTGCCCCCCGTTTCCGGCGTAGCCCTTGGGCATACTCTTTTCGGGAGCACTTCGCACGTTTGGCCTGTTCTGTCAGGAATTGATAGGCCGCCTCTTCCGTCAACCCTTTTTCTTTCATAATTTGTTTTTTCGCCCAGAGCACATCATCACGGCCCGTGTCCTGCTCCAGAAGTGCCTGCGCCAATGCTACCATGGTGGTTCGCTTTTCCATGGCCATCTGCCGCAGCCGCCGGTATGCCTCGGCCTGCGTAATTTGCTCCTGCTCGGCAAGCACGCTCTGTGCCCGGTGGATCAATTTGCTGTCATCCAGCTCCCGACGGGTTCGAAGTGTTTCCTCCCGGGTTTGCTTCAGGCGCTCGCTTTGTGCCAGCGAGACCTCGATGGTGGGCAGCAGCAATCGCTGCTCCACAGGCTTGACCAAATAGCCTGCCACCCCGATTTCCTTGGCCCGTTCGATGCTCTCCCGGTCGTTGTAGGCAGTCAGAAAAATCACACAGCCGGCAAGCTCTTCTTTCAAAATAGTTTCCGCCGCCCAGAAGCCGTCAAACACCGGCATCCGCACGTCCAGCAGCACGATATCCGGTTTCTGTGCCCGGCAGACTTCCGCTGCGTCAAACCCGTCCGCAGCTTCGCCCACCACATGATACCCCAATTCGGACAGCATTCCGGCAAGATCCATCCTTGTAATGGGCTCATCGTCAACAATTACCACTCGTTTGTTCATTTTCCCTGCACACTCCTGTCGGATTTTGGGAAATGCCTATTATCAATATATCCGTTTCCCAATCCGATTGCAATAGGTTCCTCACACCGGCTTGCAAGTGCCGGACCGGTGACTTTTTTCACTCCAAAAATGCGATCAAATCGCCCATACCTTCGTCATTCAATGACGACACGCAAAAAATCGGCGCTGCACCGGCAATTTCCAAAAGTTCCCGTGCCTCGCTGCGTTCTTGCTCCGTGGCCAGATCCGATTTGGTGATCACCCCGGCAACCGGCACCGGGAAGGCCGTCGCCTGCCCCGGAGAATACATATAGCGATTTTGGGTGGGATCGATGAGAAACAGCACCAGATCCACATCCACGGAGGTAACCATCAGACTGCGCAGAAAGGATCGGTGTTCAAAGTACTCCCCGGGTGTATCGATGGTCCGGTTGATCACTTCAATCGCCTGTGTTTTTTTATAGCTGCGTTCCAGCCCGTTTATTCTCTGGCACAGGGTTGTTTTTCCACACCCCACCGTGCCAACCAGCATTATTTTCTTCATGTTCTTGTGATCACCGTGGGTGAGAAGCCAAGCGTATTTTCCAAAACGCCCAGCACGTCCTTCAGCGCGGCCTCCACGCTGGCAACATCGCCGCCGATCACCAAAGAGCCGTTAAAGCGATCCACAAAGATCACATCCACATTGGCTGCCTTGGTTGCCACGTCCGCACCGATGATGGCGCCTTCGCTGGGGGTGATGGTCATGATGCCCAACGCCCCTTCATGTTCTCCGACCACACCCAGCTTTTTATAAAGCGAGTGGTCCGGATTGGCAATCAGGTGCGCCAAGGTCACCTGCTTGCCGGGCACAAATTCCTGAATAATTCTTTGTTTTCCCTCTGTTCCAAACATAGTCCGGCCTCCTTACATCAGGCTGTTGAGCAGATCCCGATGGGGGCTTGGGATCACCACGGAAGAAACCAGCATCCCCTTCGCCGACGGTGTGTTGATGCCGCACTCTACGGCGGCACGAACGGCCGCCACTTCGCCGGTCAAAATCACAAAGGACTTTCCGCCGATTCCCGTGCCCAATCGCACATCTACCAAGTCCACATCCGCCGCCTTCACCGCGGCATCCGCTGCGTAAACAGAAGCAGTCACGGAGAAAAACTCCATCACACCCACTGCCCGCATTTCCTCCGGCATGTTGGTCATGTTAATGGCTCGGATCACCTGAGGATGGACGCGAGGGATGATACAATGATCCACCACGCGCTCACCGCCCACGGTACAGCCCGTTTCAATGGACGCCCGGACTGCGGCCACTTCGCCGGTAAACAGGATATAATACTTTCCCGGACAGCCGGCCTTGGCAAACAGCAGCTCCACCGCCGCCGTTTTCAGAACAAAGTCCGCCACTTCCACGCCCTTGGCGATGCTGTTCAACTCCAAAAAACCAATGGTTTCCATCATCTCCAACACCTCATTCCTTCACAATGGTGATCGTTTCGCCCACTGCCGCTACACGACCGTCCATGCTGGCATGAATCCGCGCACCCAGCTTCCCCAGTTGGGGCGCAGCGATCAAATCGCCCCATTTGACCCGGTCCCCGGGTGCAACGGTAGGCACCGCCGGAGGCCCAATGTGCATCTGCACTGGAATGCGAACTTCCTCCGGCTGGGCGCAGATCAAATCCGCCATTTCATAGTGGTAATACTTATGTACCCCCACCCGGGCGGCCACCTTTTCCGCCGGTGCCTTTCGGTACGGCCGATCCTCACCGGCTTGCCACGTGCCTTCGGCTCGCTGATAGCGGATCCCCTGCCCGGCAAGCTCACGCTTCAAAAGAGAATTGATTTTTCTGGGCTGCAAGCCCATGGGGCAGGCATAGGTTTCACAGATGCCGCACTCGCAGCACAGTTGGGCACTGCGAATCACAGGCTCGTCCAGCACACTTTGATAATCCGAGGTCATCGCCATGCGGCGCATGATACGATGTGGCTCCAACGGATGTCCCAGCAGATGACGGGGACAAAGCTGGGTGCAGGCGGAGCATTGGATGCACGCCGTGCGTGCCTGACTCAGCATTCTGGGCACGCTCATAGCCGCACTTCTGGCATGGTAGCCCTCCGAAGGCAAAATCAGAATACCGGAGGTCGTCTTGGTCACCACGGCCCGGTCCAATTCCGAAACCGGGAGGTGTTTGCCCATCATAGGCCCTCCCGTTACCACCGTGAAGTCATCGCAGGCGGTGCCGCCCGCCAGTTCCACGCAGAATTTCAGCGGTGTACCGATGGGCACGCACAGGACGCAAGGTTTTTTGACCTCTCCGGTTACCGTCAGATACTTTCTGGTCACAGGATTTCCGCGCATGGCCTGATAGACGGCATACATGGTGGCGACGTTGTTGACCACGGCGCCCACATCTCCGGGAAGGCCTGCCGGCGGCACAACGCGGCCAGTGACTTCATACACCATGGTCTGCTCATCACCTGCCGGATAGAAGCTCTCCAACAGATGGAGCTCCACCGGCGCATTCTGCCGGGCAATGGCCGCCTCCAGTGCCTGCACCTCACGATGATAATGCCCCTTCAGTGCAAGAACCGCACGGGGAATCTGCAGCTGCGTTGCCACCGCAGTCATGGCTTCGATGATTTCTGCCGCCTTTTCCCGCATCAGGTAGCGGTCATTGTGCAGCAGCGGCTCACATTCTGCGCCGTTGACGATCAGGTACTCAAACGAGCCCTTCAGCTTCACATGCGTCGGAAAGCCGGCTCCGCCGCAGCCCACAATTCCGGCGGCCTCGATTTGCTCCAGTATGTTCATCCCGTGACCTCCCTTCCGTTATTTGCCGGAACGCTCGACCTCCAAGGTGTCGATAATTCCAACGATCGCCATGTCCGCAGGCACATCGTCACTGCCGAACACTTTTCTTGCCGTGCTGCCCGAAACCACCAGCACCTGTTCTCCGATTCCCGCACCCACGGCATCGGCAGCAACATAGATGTTTTTTGTCTTCGCGCCGTAGGTAGGATCTTCCTGAACGACCATCAGCTTCAGGCCTTCCAGATTCTCTTCCTTTTTTGTGGCCCAAACATGGCCGATCACTTTACAAACGATCATATTTGTCCTCTCCTTATCCACCGCAGCGCTGGATTTCCAGCCGCGCCCTTGTAAACACATCCCGTGCCGAAGGCGTTAAAATGGCATGCTCGGGAATGCAGACCGTCTGCGTGGCGTTTACCGCCAGCACCTGCGCCTGCTCCTCCGTGATCAGTTGGTGGTTGTTGGGTCTGACACTTCCCCGCGCAGGCTCCGGTGCAGGAGCCTGATATTTGGGCGGTTTCGCCGGAATCACCTTCGGCTCTACCAGCTTTTCACTGCTCAGCAGTTTCACGCCAAAGGTCTGCAGCGTCCGCACATAGCTCTCCAGCAGTGCATACAGACCGTTGCTTCCCTTTCCGGCAAACTGCCGGTGGGGCAGCGCCGTCTCCAGCATCACCACATCCACGCCGTTGAGCAGCGCGTGAACCACGGCGCAAGATCCGGCATCTGCGTTCCTGCCCTGTGCGATATCTGCCAGCTGCACCAGAGTCAGCTTTGTGATCAGCACTTTTCGGTAGCGCAGAATGTTCCCGTTTGCTTCGTATTCCTGAAGCCCATGGAGAACCGCCCCTCTTGCCAGCAATTCCGGGACAGCCGCGATGTCGCCCACAACCAGATAGTGATCTTTCCCTTCCTCTGCCTGTGCGGCATCGGTCTGCTTCTGAAGCTGGGCAAGCACCAGCCGGGACACTTCTGCCACCAAAGCGTTCATATCTTGTTCGTTCATGTCATCACCTGTCATTGAGAAGATAGCCAGTGATCTCGCCGTTGGCCGAAGCCGCGTTGGCCTCATCATAGTCCACATGAACAGCCAGTTTGAAGTCCTTGCGAACCCGAACCACCACACCGTCCAATGTGACCGGACGCGCTGTGTCCAGCCGCACACGAACCGTTTGACCGTCACGGACCTGATACTGCACCGCATCCTCCGGTGTCATGTGGACATGGGCTCTTGCCGCAATGGCAGCCCCTTTGGCCACCATGCTGCCTGCCGGTCCCACCAGCAGGACATCCGCCGCACCGGCCAAATCGCCGGAAAGATTGATGGGCACATTCAGCCCCAGGCTGCGCGCATCGGTCAGGGAGAGTTCCACCTGAACCTGCTTTCGCACAGGCCCCAGAACGGCCACGTTGTCAATTTCACCCTTGCGGGTGACGACCTTCAGCCGCTCCCCCGAAAGAAATTCCCCCGGCTGGCTCAGCTCCCGTTTTTTGGTCAGCTGAGCCCCCGGTCCAAACAGGCACTCCAGCGCCTCCTGGGTCAGATGCACATGCCGGGCAGAGATTTCTACCGGCACGGCGCGCTCCTGCGGACTGGCTGGGGTTCTTCCGACTCCCGCTTCCACCAGAACATCAGTCACGATCTTCCGGATGTCCTGTTCACTGTAATAGTTCATCAGGTTTCCCCCTTTCGCTCCCGCTGTGCCACCGCACGGCAGAACAAGATATACACGCAGCTGGACAGGCGATTTAAGCCCTCCAGAATGTCCTTGCGTTGGCAGACGCCCTCCTGCGTAAAGGCAACCGCTGCCATCAGTTCCGTTTGTCTCACCTGCGTGCGCAGATAGTTAAGTTCCACACACAGGCGCCCCATTTTGCTGCTTGGTATGGGATGCTCGATCCCCACACTCTCTTTGACACAATGGGATGCTCTGCGGATCTCTTCACTGCTCATGCCCAGAAGCTTCAGCTCGGCCAGCGGCTTTTCCTGTACCTCTGCCGCCAGCATCGTCCTCAGATATCGCAGCAGTTCTTCCAGTTCCTGCCCCAGCCGGTTGTTCCCCAACTCATTGGCAAGCAGCTGCACACGCAGCCACTGACCCATCAGGGTGTCCAGACAACCCCGGAAGGCAATGCGCGGATGTGTCTTTGGCACCAAAAGGTTGCCGCGCAGATGGGTCATCAGCTCCCCTTTTTCGTCCATGATTTCCCCGGTCAGTGCATTGCGATACTGCGCCTTTCCGGCCGCCACAGGGATGGGGGTCACTGTCATGACCTCCCGCGCCTGTGGCCGACCATCGCAGCAAAGGCGGATTTCCCGTTCCTGCAGAAAATCCCGTGCCGCAGGGGTTACGATCGTGCCCGGAGCAACATGATACTCGCCGCCGCAGCGACCGTCCCAGCGAGCACGCAATTCTATATCCGTCAGCACCGTTTCCTTCAAGCGAATCACCGCCTTCTTTCCGTTTCTTCTCTCCTCCCCCTTCCGGGATTCGGCTTACTTGTCGCCCTCCAGCGTGGGCAGAATGAATTCCACATCCTCATGGGGTCTGGGGATCACGTGCACGCTCAGCAACTCACCCACACGAGACGCCGCCGCCGCACCGGCATCGGTAGCCGCCTTGACCGCGCCCACGTCGCCGCGCACCATCACGGTGACCAGACCGCCGCCCACCTGAACCTTGCCGATCAGCGTTACATTGGCCGCCTTGACCATTGCGTCGGCCGCCTCGATGGAGCCAACCAGTCCCTTTGTCTCAACCATACCCAAAGCCTGCAGATTTGCCATAATAATTTCCTCCTAAATTATGTTTTTGAATGTGTACGAATCTTACTTGTCGCTGGTGGTCAGCGTGGGCAGAATGAACTCCACATCGTCGTGGGGTCTGGGGATCACGTGCACGCTCATCAGCTCACCCACACGGGAAGCAGCCGCCGCGCCGGCGTCGGTGGCGGACTTGACCGCACCCACATCGCCGCGCACCATCACGGTGACCAGACCGCCGCCCACGTGGACCTTGCCGATCAGTTTTACATTGGCCGCCTTGACCATTGCGTCGGCCGCCTCGATAGAGCCGACCAGTCCCTTTGTTTCAACCATACCCAAAGCCTGCAGATTTGCCATTTTTGTTTCCTCCATTTTCATTATTTTTATCATTTAATGCGTTTTTTCGCAGAGATTACTGATTCGTCAACCGCGCAAGCACCGAGCGAGTGATCGCTTCAATATCCGCACAGCTAAGCGTGGACGCCGCCACCGGTTCCGAACACGCGCATGCTTCCCCCGCCGGTTTCTCGCCCCGCAGGTCGCTCACTTCCCGCAGCCCACAGGCAACGCGGCGAATGTTGATCAAATTCAACGGACCTACGTTATCCGACGTTGCACTGCCGCCCACGGCACCGCAGCCCAGAGTCAGCGCCGGTTGAAGCCCCGTTGTGGCGCCCACGCCGCCCAGCGCTCCGGCTGTGTTCACCAGCAGTCGGGACACCGGTTTTTTCAGGGCAAATTCCCGGATTACGCTCTTGTCCTGACTGTGGATCATCATGGTATGACCGGCGCCCTCGTTAAACAGGATCTCCATGCAGCGATGGCAGGCATCCTCCCAGTTTTCTTCCACATAGTAGGCCAAGATCGGGCAAAGCTTCTCCCGGGAATAGGGATTGTCCTTTCCCACAGTGGTCTGCGGGGATACGAGGACTTTCGTTCCGGCCGGAATGGTGATTCCGGCCATCTCCGCAATGGTCTGCGCCGACCGTCCCACGATTTTGGGGTTCATGGTGCCGTTGGCTCGCATAATAAAGCGCCCAACTTTGGCACTCTCCTCCTCGCTGAGGAAATAGCCTCCCTGTCGCTTCACCTCGGCAATCACCTGCTGGCTGATGCAGCGCTCTGTGACGATGCTCTGCTCCGAAGCGCAGATGGTTCCGTTGTCAAAGGTCTTGCTGTCAAAAATGCGCCGAACCGCCGCCGGGATGTCCGCGGTCTTTTCGATGAAGGCCGGCCCGTTTCCGGGTCCCACACCCAGGGCAGGATTGCCGGAGCTGTATGCCGCACGCACCATGGCTTCGCCGCCGGTGGCCAGAATGATGCCGATATCCGGATGCTTCAGCAAGGCAGCGGTGCCCTCCATGGTGGGTGTCATGATGCACTGGATCAGCCCATCCGGTGCACCGGCCGCCTTTGCCGCCTGCCGGATCACGGTATAGGTTTCCGCAATGCAGTTTTTTGCATTGGGGTGAGGACTGATAACAATGGCGTTACCTGCCTTCAGGGAAATCAGACACTTGTACATCACCGTGGACGTGGGATTGGTGGACGGGATCAGCGCCGCCACCACGCCCATAGGCACGCCCACTTCCATAATGCCGGCAGCTTCGTCTTCTCGTAAAATGCCGACGGTCTTCAGATCCCGAATGCTTTCATAGGTAATGGTGCTGCCCAGCTGATTTTTCAGCACCTTGTCCTGCCAAATTCCAAACCCGGTTTCTTCCACCGCCATCTTTGCCAGCCGCTGGGCTTGTGGCGCACAGGCTTCCGCAACGGCCTTTACGACCCTGTCCACCTGTTCCTGGGTGAAGGTGGCATACTCCTTTTGTGCCTGCTTTGCCCGTTTTACCAGATCACGGACTTCCTGCACCGATTGCAGGTCTTTATCAAATTCCACTGCACATTTCTCCTTTCTTTCCATCGTTAAATCAAATATCCACCGGTCGGTCGGCCACACGACAAACCGCATCCGCAAAGGCGGCACAGGCCGCTTTGCAGGCCGCTTGATCGCCCGTTAAAAGTCCGCCGGCAAAATTGGTCTCCGAGGGCGGCCCGTAGAACACACGCAGTTCCACATCCGCCGCCTTGACTGCCGCATCCAGCCCAACGATCGCTTCGGCCGGTGGGGCGATCAGATACGCCATAGCCGTTCCTTCCGGAACCTCTGCCCCAGCGGACAGATAGCTGCCCGTCCGGGAAATACAGTGCGCAAAATACACAATGCTGTCCTCGTCATCGGCGCTGTAAAAGCTGGCCTCCTCACGCACGAACCGCACCGCCGCCTCCAGTCCGCTTTTGACCTCGGCCGGATCTTCTCCTGCCAGAATGCCGATAAATTCACCGGCCAGCTTGGTGCTGGCGTTGCCGGCCCCGGCATACATACTGCGTGCGTATGCCACGCGCACATTGGCTTTTTTGGTTGCCTCATCCAGTGCGGCATAGGAAACATCGTCACAGTCCGTTGTCATGATCCCCAGGCTGCGCAGCTGCCGGGGCAGCTGCAGCCGTTCCAGCATTGCCGGGTCGGCATTGGGAATCATCTGCACACTGAGGACTGTGGCCTTGATTGCATCTCCCCGCATAACTCACCTCCTGTATTCGTTCCGGAGTGTTATTTCTTCAAATCCACACCGCTAGCTTTCTGTTCCAGGATCTTTTCGATCACATCCACGATGTAGGCACCTGCCTCCACCGCTGAAAGCCCGTTTTTGTGGATGTTGGATACCACGGTTCGCTTGGCCTCCGGCATACCCACATAGGCGTTGTATACGATATAGGCGCTCATGCTCTCCGCCGTTGCCAGACCCGGGCGCTCACCGATGAGCACGCAGACCACCTTGGCCCCCAGCACCTCAGCCACATGATCCTCCGCGCCCACACGGCCAAAGCGCAGGAAGAAAGGTGTTCCCACCTTCAGCCCCTTGGCCTGCAAGCCATCCACCAGAATGGGCAGGATCTTCTCCGCATTGGCCTCCACTGCAGACGAGCTTAGGCCGTCTGCCGCAAAGATCTGCACATCCGGATTGAGCACGCACCTGCTTTTCAGCTCCTGAACCGCCTCATCGCTGAGCTTTCTGCCCAGATCCGGCCGTGTGACATAGGTGTCCTTGCAGTCGCACATGGTCTGTACGCTCATCAGTCCAAGCCGATTGGTCAGGGCCGGATCCACGTCCGTAAACACCGCATCCCGAGCCTTGGCATGGTCGGCTCGCATAGCCAGCATGGTTTGTGTGTTCAGTCTCGGACCCACACGCCCCACGCCGATCCGGGCCCCGGTGGCACGCTTCATGCGTTCCAGTGCAGCACGGTCTTCCGGCTCTTTCAGCAGAGGCTTCGCCTTGCAGGCTGCGGACGTGATATCCTCCCGCTCCACCTGTGTTTCCTGCGGTGTGTAACTCTGCCGCGGAACTTGATAGCCGCTCTTTTGCAGTTGACGAACCACTTCTTCCGTAATCAGTTCAATCAGTTTTTCATCCAGCACGCCGCTCACCTCCCACCGGTAAAGATCGTGGGATCACCGGCACGGCGGGTCAACCTACCATTTTCCATGATCCCCATTTTCTCCAGCCATATCTCAAATTCCCGAATGGGACGCAGACCCAAAACCTCACGAATGGCCGCGGAGTCGTGATATGCGTTGGTCTGATAATTCAGCATAATATCATCGCCCGCCGGAACGCCCAGAATGTAATTGACACCGGCGCCTGCCAGCAGCAGGGAAAGATTCTCGATGTCATTCTGGTCGGCCATCATATGGTTGGTGTAGCAGCAATCACAGCCCATGGGAATACCGGAGAGTTTTCCCATGAAATGGTCCTCCAAGCCGGCCCGGATCACCTGCCGGCTGTCATAGAGGTACTCCGGCCCAATAAAGCCCACCACCGTATTGACCATAAACGGTTCAAATTCACGGGCGAAGGCATAGCATCTGGCTTCCATGGTCACCTGATCGGCACCGTAATGAGCCTCGGAGGAAAGCTCGCTGCCCTGTCCCGTTTCAAAGTACAGCACGTTAGGTCCCTTTGCCGTCCCCCGTTCCTTCAGCAGCTGCTTTGCCTCCCGCACCGTATGGGCCGAAAAGCCAAAGGCGCTGTTTCCCTTTTGGCTGCCGGCAATGGATTGGAAGATCATGTCGCAGGGGGCACCCTGTTTGACCGCTTCGATCTGCGCGGTAATATGACCCAGGACACAGGTCTGTGTGGGGATCTCAAACTTGTTTTTCACTTCGTCAAACCGCTTGAGCACCTCGGACAGGCTGGCCACGGTATCGTTCACCGGATTCAGCCCCAGCAAGGCATCACCGCTGCCGTAGCTGAGTCCCTCAAACAGTGAGGCCGTAATGCCCTCCACATGGTCGGTGGGATGATTGGGCTGCAATCGGGTAGCCAGCGTTCCGCGGCATCCAATGGTGGTGTTGCAGGTCGCAGTCACACGAATCTTGTTCGCTGCATACACCAAGTCCAGATTGCTCATCAGCTTGCACACACCGGCCACCGTTTCCGCTGTCAGGCCGCGCCCAAGCCGTTTCAGATCCTCTTCCATGGTGCTGTAGGCGAGGATGTACTCTCGCAGCTCCGCCATAGTCCAATGCCGAATCATTTCATATACCACCGGATCGATGGAATCCTGATTCATCCGCGTGACCTCATCGTCCTCATAAGGAACAACGGGGTTTTCCCGTAGATCCTGCACCAGCAAATGGCTCAGAACCTCTTTTGCGGCAATGCGCTCCAAATCAGATCCTGCCGCGATGCCGGCAAGGATATCGCCGGATTTTTCCTCGTTTGCCTTGGCCAGCACTTCCTTCACCGAACCGAAGGTAAATCGTTTTCCGGCCAATATCGTCGATAAGTTCATTTCCATCACCTCCAAAATCATCCAAACACCAGTGTTTTGACCACCACGGGAACGACCAGTCCGTTCATCAGCGGTCGTCCAAGATCCAAATAGTCGCCTTCCTCCACCCGAATGCCGTCAATGGCAGCTACATGGCGCTTTCCGGCGCAAACCAGCTTCATGGCCAGCCCCACCGCCTTTGCCATGTCCGTTTCCAGCACGGCAACTACAGGCTTTCCGGCAGGAAGAACCTCGTCCATGGCCGTCACGACACACCCGGCAAGCCGCTTCACTTGCTCATAATCCGGGTCTGTTTTCCCCGGAAAGGCGAGGATCAGTTGCTCGCTGTCGCTCTGCTTCAAAAACCACGCGCCCTTTTCCCGAAGCCACGGCACATCTCCTGCCAAACACCGCTCTTGCTCTTCTGTGCTTAATTTCAGCACCGGCACATTTTTCATGGGGAAAATATCATCCGAACACTCGATGGTGCTGCCGGAAATGCTTGTAGTGTAGGTTCCGGCCCCCACCACCGTGGCGCAGATCGTTTCCCCGGCCGGGATCGGTTTCAGCGATTGGAACAGGCTTCCTTCACGGATGGAGGCACCCAGCAGCACCCCGATGTCGCCATACTGCAATGGGGACGCTTTCGTTGCGTATATGCAATCAGCCACGCCGCCGGAAAAGCAGATTCCACCGATGGGTTGTCCGTAAAGCGTTCCAGACGAGCTGCCGGGGGTCCGCAGCCGTTCCAGCAGCGGCTCTGCCGGTACTACTCCAAGCGCCTGCGCCAGCAGCTGCGCCATTTTGTCCGTGATTTTTCGCAGTTCCTCCACCGATGTCCGCGCGCCGGGCACGACCGACACCCCTACCGCATCGGCAACCGCCTGTGCCGCAGGGCTGACGGAACGCACCGTGCTGTCTTCCGCCAGTCGGATCAAACGCCCACCAATATCGAAACAGCACTTGGTTCGGACCTGTCCACAGTCAAACACAACGATGTTGGTCGTTCCACCGCCGATGTCCAGATTGACCACGGAACATTCGTGATCCATGCTGTATTGAAAGGCTCCGCTGCCTTTTCCCGCAATTACGGACTCCAGATCCGGGCCGGCTGTGGAAACCACAAACTCTCCCGCTATGCTGCTTAGCTGCTGTGTCAGCAGCTGAGCGTTCTCTTTCCGCGCAGATTCCCCTGTAATGATCACAGCCCCTGTATCCAGATCATCCGGCGCAAACCCGGCCTTTCGATATTCCGTCTCCACAATTCTTCGGATCGCCTCGCCGTCCAGCAGCACGGAGGTTTTCAGCGGTGTCGTGTGGATCTCACTTTTATAAATCAGTTCCTTGCCCACGATGGATATCCGGGGCGCAGAAAAATAGTCCGCCATATTTTCCATCATCAATTTACTGAAGATGACCTGGGTTGTGGAGGTACCCACGTCGATGCCAACACTCAGGATCTCTGACGCCATTTTTCTCCCCCCTCGCCTTGTAAATAGCCCAAAAAATGCATAAAAGGCCAAGACGACTTAAAGTCGCCTTGGCCTTGTTGCCATTGCACGGTACTCTGTTGTACCGGAAGCAGATATTCTTTTTTGTGTGCTTCATGCACTTTGCTGCGTTGGTGTTGCGCCCTTGCAAAGCCATGCTGCTCTGCAAACTTCGGCACACCAAACTCACCTGATTTTGGGATTATATCACAAATCTGTCCGTTTTGCAATACCAAACACAAATCTTCCTATTATCGCTTACTGCGTCTTTGGGCACAGAAACCTTTTCCCACCCCTACCCTCGTAAATCACTTACAATAAGCGCGGCGCGATACATAGGATCGAGAGATATCGCATCTGTCCGCGATCTCCCGCTAGGTACGGGGCGGCTTGTCATCCAGGCCGTAACGCATGGTAATAATGGCCGCCTCCCGGGGCGTCAGACAGCTGCGCACACACCGGCGCACTTTGGCGCAGGCATCCCGGGTATCCAGATCCTCCAGCATGGTATCGTCTATGCTGATGACGTCCATAAGAGAAAGTGAATTCCCCTCATTATAATTATCCAGCGTGTCGGACAGGGACACCTCCCCCTGCAGCTTGCGTTGGGAACGGAAATGCATCAGTATCTCATTTTCAATGCACCTGCTTGCATATGTGGCCAATCTTACATTTCGGTCTGGTTTAAATGTCGATATCCCTTTAATTAAACCGATGGTTCCGATGGAGATCAGATCCTCCTGATCGCCGGACTGGGCGTAGTATTTTTTTATAATGTGTGCCACCAGACGCAGATTGCGCTCAATGAGCACATTCCGAGCCTCCATATCCCCCTTTGTCAGCCGCTCCAGATAAACTTTCTCCTCCTCCGGCTTCAGCGGTTTCGGAAAGGACCCCCCTCCCCCGGACAGACGCAGAGTAAAAAACAGGCTGTTGCTCAGCAAATAGACCAATGCGGAAAGCATACTTCTCACCTCTCCCCCTACTCTATTACCGTCACGCAAGTCCTTATTCCGTTTTCGGAATGAAAACAGGGCCGCCCATGCCGCCGTACGGCCAAACTGCCACATAAGTTTTAATTGATGAAATGAGTGATGGAATAAGTGATGCTTCTGACATCTGATGAGCAGTTGTGTACTGCGGCAGCAGATCATAATTTCTACAATCTTCCAGTCAAACTCAAATTCGCAACCATAGCAATAAACACTCCTGATTCATCGGTTTCATTTCACCCGATCAATCAAGAGTGTTTATAGCCTTATGCCTTTCTGTTCACAGGTTCCAATCGTCTTTTTCGCATGGAACCAGCAGGTATTTATCGCTTTTGGTGCCCGAAGGCCCCCCATATGAAGGCCTTTTACTGTTCCTTCTGCTGCAGGCGAAGGCGGTCTGCGATCATGGCAATAAACTCGCTATTGGTGGGCTTGCCCTTGATGTTGCTGACCGTATATCCAAAATACTTCTGCAGGGTGTCCAGATCGCCCCGGTCCCATGCCACCTCGATGGCGTGACGCACGGCGCGCTCCACGCGGCTTGGCGTGGTGTTGTACCGCTTGGCCACCTCGGGATAGAGGATCTTGGTCACGGCGTTGATGGCCTCGATATTGTCAATGCAGTAGAGGATGGCTTCCCGCAGATAGTGGTATCCCTTGATGTGGGCAGGCACACCGATTTCGTGGATAATCGCAGTCACCCGGCTCTCCATGCTGTACTGCCGGTCCACGTCCTGAACGCTCTCCCGGTCCAGACCGGTGAGCTGACGGATACGTTCGCAGATCACCTCACTGCGGCAGGGCTTGGTCATGTAGTGGTCCGCGCCGTACCGGACCGCCAGTTCCGCCATGGTCCCCCGGGCCAGGCCGGACACCACCAGCACCCGAGGCCGTTCCTCCAGTTCACCAAGGCTCTGAAGCACCTCTACCCCATCCATCTGCGCGAGAATAATATCCATCACGATCAGGTCCGGCTTAAGCTCCCGAACCATCTGCAGCAGCTCCTGTCCGTCTCCGGTCTGGCCCACGATCTGCATGTTGGCCTCTGCGCCGATGGACTCTACCAGCACCTTGCGGTAGTCCTCCCCTGCGTCGGCGACCAAAATTTTCTTCCTGGCTTCCATATAACCTACCCTTTCTGGCAATGAATTTCAAACTTTCAAATAAACCCCTCAACCATGGGGCTTCGACCGGTCAACTACAATGTAACATATTCAGACAGCAAACGCAACGGAGAAATTGCCATTTTTTGGCAATTGCGTCAAGAATCGTTCGACATGATGCGACACGACAAAAAAAGATTTTTCTTTTGTTGACACTCCGTTTCCCGCCCCCTATTATTAAGGTATAGTTTCATTCTTCTTTTTCCCGTAAAGGAGTCTGTCATGTCGAATATCATTGAAATAACCGATTTTAACGCGCCTGAGCTGGACGTATATGCCCGGCTGACCGAGGCCCAGCTGCTCAACCGCCATTGCCTAAAGGAAGGGCTGTTCATTGCAGAAAGCCCAAAGGTCATCAACCGTGCCCTGGACGCAGGCTGCATCCCCGTCTCCTTCCTGGCCGAGAGCAGGCACATCCATGGGGAGGCAAAGGACGTCATCGCCCGTTGCGGAGATATCCCGGTCTACACAGCGGAATTTGACGTACTCACCCAGCTGACCGGCTATCAGCTGACCCGTGGCATGCTGTGTGCCATGCGCCGCCCGGAGCTGCCCACCGTGGAGCAGGTGTGCGGCAACGCCCGGCGCATCGTGGTGCTGGAAAATATCATGAATCCCACCAATGTAGGGGCCATCTTCCGCTCCGCCGCCGCTCTGGGCATGGACGCGGTACTGCTCACCCCAGGCTGCAGCAATCCCCTGTACCGCCGCTCCGCCCGAGTGAGCATGGGCACGGTGTTCCAGATCCCCTGGACCTATCTGGGGGACGAGATGGACTGCTGGCCCCATCCCGGCCTGGACCGACTGAAGGATCTGGGCTTCAAGACCGCCGCCATGGCCCTGAGCGATGATTCTATCTCCATTGACGACCCCATCCTGTTGTCACAGGACAAGCTGGCCGTGGTGCTGGGCACGGAGGGGGACGGACTTGGTGAAAATACCATCGCCGACTGCGACTATACCGTGCGCATCCCCATGTCTCACGGTGTGGATTCCCTGAACGTGGCCGCGGCCAGCGCCGTCGCTTTCTGGCAATTAAGCAGGTAGCAAATGTTCCCGGGTGCATTATTTATTTCCAGTTTACCACTCTATAAACAAAATGACAGGGGCTGTCAACCCCTGTCATTTTGTTTACCCCGCCGCATCCAGCATGTTCTCTATAAAAATTCCGTATCCCCGCGTCGGGTCATTCACAAGAACATGGGTCACTGCGCCCACCAGCCTGCCGTTTTGCAGAATGGGCGAGCCGCTCATACCCTGCACGATTCCACCCGTCTGCTCCAGCAGCTCGGGGTCGGTCACCTTGAGCATCAGATTGCGCATCTCGCCCTCCACCGCCGGGTAGACATGCATGATCTCCACCTGATATTCCTTTACCTCATCCCCGGCGATATTGGACAAAATGGTGGCCGTTCCGGTTTTGACCTGTCCCCGCCGGGCGATCTCCACCGGCTTGATGCCGCCCAAAAAACTCTCATCGGTCAGGGTGCCGAAAATACCCGCGTGGGTATTGGCATAGAGCTGTCCCATATCCCGCTGCAGATCAAAGCTGCCGTGCAGCTCCCCGGGTGCGCCGCTCAAGCCTTTTTTTACGTCAGACACTTCGGAATACAT
Source organism: Lawsonibacter sp. (assembly GCA_045534105.1). Classification (GTDB taxonomy): domain Bacteria; phylum Bacillota; class Clostridia; order Oscillospirales; family Oscillospiraceae; genus Lawsonibacter. The sequence continues at coordinate 30,361 of JAZSJB010000059.1, forward strand.
GATACTGCCCGACTGCATGCTCATCAGCTGGGCCGTATCCGTATCATTGACACCGTGGCCCAGCGCGCCAAAGACCTCTGATTTTGGGTCATAAAATGTCATGGTGCCGATGCCTGCCATGGAGTCCCGGATCCAAGTACCCAGCTGATAGGTCCCCTGCCGGGAGCACACCGCTGCACCGCACAGCTGCAGTTGCTTGTCCTTGCGCATGACCTTCAGGGTCATACGCTCTCCGGCCAAGGTCTGAATAGCGGCCTGCATCTGTTCAATGGTGTCTACCTCATGCTCATTAACATGGGTAATGACATCCCCCACCTTCAGGCCCATGTCCTTGGCCGGAGAGACCGTTTTCTGTTCTGTCTGAATGTCCGAAAGTCCCACCACCAGAACACCGTCGGAAAACAGCTTGATGCCCACCGTGCGTCCCAAGGGGATGACCATGGTCCCCACCTTGCAGGCCGCCGGTCTTCCGGATGGCGCCGTGGTCAGCTCCAGCACCGCCGCCCCCGCGGTCGGTGTGCTCAGTTCCCCCACTTCGGAGTTGACAGGCCACAAAAGCACCGCGCTCAGTACCAAAAGGACCGCCGCCACCAGTGCGGCGGCGGCCCGTCGTGGCTGCTCTGCCTTTTGCTCCATCATTCCACCTCCTTGCGTTTTTCCGTGAACGGCATACTGTCGCCCACACTATCCAGTATGGCCGTTCCACACAAAAAAACGCCCGGACTGTCTTTCCACCTTTACCAGCAACTCAGCACCCTGTTCATAAAAGCGCTCTGCCCCAAAGCAGAGCGCTTGCCTTTCAAAACAGTCTTCCATAAAGTTCCATTTTCCCTCGAATTTCCTGCGCCAGTTTTTTTGTAAAGCTTTTCTCCCTTATGCGCCAGTTCCAATTATTCCCCAGTGTACCGGGTGTGTTCATCCGGCTTTCACTGCCCAGCACAAGCAGATCCTGTCCCTGCACCACGGTTACCTGTGCCTGGGTAGCCCACAGTGCACACAGCGCATCCCAGCAGGGCCGTTCCTGTCCAAGACGCAGATAAGCCCTTGCATATGCCGCGTCCCGCTCTGAAGCATGCTCCAGCCACCCCATAAAAGTATCGTTATCGTGCGTTCCTGTGTATGCTATGCAGCATATAGGGTAATTATGGGGCAGGTGTCCGCTGTCCCCATCACGGCTGTCAAAGCCAAATTGCAGCACTTTCATCCCCGGATATCCGCTCTGCCTCAAAAGCTGCCGCACCGAAGGAGTCAGAAAGCCCAGATCCTCTGCCAGAAGCGGCCGGCCCTCCATGGCCCGGAGCAGCTCCGCACCCGGTCCCTGCCGCCAGCGTCCACTGCGGGCGTCCCCGCTACCAGCCGGGATAGCGTAATAGGCGTCCAGTCCACGAAAATGGTCCAGTCGGACCACATCATAAAGGCCGCACAGATGGTCCACCCGGCTGAGCCACCACCCATAGCCGTCCCCCGCCATATACTCCCAGTCAAACAGCGGATTTCCCCACATCTGGCCATCCGCTGAAAAGCCATCCGGAGGACAGCCGGCTACCTCAGTGGGCATACCATCTCCGCCCAACTGAAACAGTTCCCGGTGGGCCCAGACCTCCACGCTGTCCAGCGCAACATAGATGGGCATATCTCCAATAATGGAAACCCCTTTTTCGTTGGCATACGCCTTCAGTGCCCTCCACTGTTCAAAAAACAGATATTGGAGTGCTTTTTCCCGTGCAATTTCCTGAACGTACTGCGCACTGAACTCAGCCAGCGCCTGTTCCTCCCGTTCCCGCAGCGCCCGCTTCCAGCTGTGCCATGCAGCACCTGCATGCTGTCCCTTGATGGCCATGAACAGTGCGTGGTCCTCCAGCCACCCGGCATTGGCCGCGCAGAATTGCCCGAAATTCTCTGGTACATCTTCCAGAAATCGTTGTGCCGCAATATAGAGCAAGGAATATCGCTTTTCATAGAGCACACCGTAATCCACCCGTTCCGGACTATGGCCCCAATCGGCATCCCTGTACTCCTTCTCCCGGAGCAGCCCACGCTGTGCCAGTTCTTCCAAATCGATAAAATAGGGATTTCCACCAAAGGAAGAGGGCGATTGATATGGTGAATCCCCGTACCCCGTAGGGCAGATGGGCAGCAGCTGCCAGTAGCTCTGGCCTGCCTGCGCCAGAAAATCCACAAAATCCCGGGCCGCCCGCCCCATGGTCCCGATCCCCCCAAAGGAGGGCAGCGAGGACAGGTGCAGCAGCACACCGCTGCTCCTCCGGGCCATAATATCCGCACTCATCCCTTCACCGCACCGGCCGCAACGCCCTTGATAATGTGCTTTTGACACACAAGATAGAATATGATCACCGGAACGATGGATAACAGGATCAGCGCCATGGTAGCCCCCAAATCCACCGCCCCATAGCTGCCCTGAAGATACTGTATGTGGATGGGGATGGTCATATACTCGTTGCGGTCCAGCACCAGATAGGGCAGCAGATAGTCGTTCCAGATCCACATGATCTCAAGGATCCCCACCGAGATCATGGTAGGCCGCAGCATGGGAAACACCACCCTGAAATAGGTGCGGATTGGCCCGCAGCCGTCAATGGAGGCCGCTTCTTCGATCTCAAGGGGAATGCTTTTGACGAACCCGGTAAACATGAACACCGCAAGGCCCGCACCAAATCCCAGATAAATGACCGGAATAGTCCATGGTGTATTCAGCTTTGGCCCCCAAAACCCAAACAGACGCACACTGTCCGCTGTTTTGGCCAGGGTAAACATAACCATCTGGAATGGAACCACCATAGAGAAAACGAACAGATAATAAAGCGCCTTGGTAAAACGGTTGTTGACCCGGGCCATATACCAGGCAGCCATGGAAGTACAAAGCAGGATCAGTCCGGTGGAAAGAATGGTGATGACCGAGCTGTAAAACACAGAATTGACAAAGGGATAGTTTCCAAAGGTCATTCCTTTGATAAAGTTATCCCAGCCCACAAAGCTCTCCGGTGTGGGCAGCATAAAGGTCTGGGTCTTTACAAACGCATTGCTTTTAAATGCGTTGATCAGCACAACAGCCACAGGGAGCACATAGATCACGGCAATAACAGAGAACACTCCGGTCAGCACGGCTCTTCGCCTTCTTTGGGCCTTGAAGGACCCTTTTCCTTTTTGGCTCACTGCTGTACCTCCTTACTTTTGGTCGCCCGCAGCTGTGCGATGGAAATTGCGGCCACTAAAATAAAAAACAATACTGCTTTGGCCTGAGCCGTACCCCGGGCGGCACTGCTCTGCCCGTAAAAGGTATTATAGATATTCAGCGCCAGCATCTCAGTGGTTTTGATGGTGGACAAAGTCCCGTCTGCCGCAGTCTCAAACCGGAAGGGCGCACCTGCTGTGAGGGCCAGGTTTTGGTCGAACAGCTTAAACCCGTTGGTCAGGGTCAGAAAGGTGCAGATGGTGATGGAGGGCATCAAATTCGGAATGGTCACCCTGCGCAGGGTCTGCCAGCTGCTGGCGCCATCGATGCGCGCCGCCTCCAGCATGTCCTCGGGTACCGACTGCAATCCGGCAATATAAATAATCATCATATAGCCCACCTGCTGCCAGCACATCAGGATCACCAGCCCCCAGAAGCCGTAGCGCGTCTCCAGCAGGATGGACGTGTTGTACCACCGCAGCACACCGTCAAACAGGATGGACCAGATATAGCCCAGCACGATACCGCCGATCAGGTTTGGCATGAAGAACACCGTGCGGAACAGGTTTGCGCCCCGGATCCGCTGCGTGAGCACGTAAGCCACCGCAAAGGCCAGCAGGTTGATGATAACCAGTGATACCAGAGCAAACAGCGTAGTGTACCAGAAGGAATAAACAAATCCCCGGTCCCGAAACGCACTGACGTAGTTACCTATCCCGACCCATCTGGCATCTCCGGTGGTGATGAAACTGCAAAAGGACAGGTAGATTCCCTGCAAAAAGGGCCAGAGGAAGCCTATGGAAAAGGCAGCCGCAGTGGGCAGCATGAAGACGGCCCAGCATCTGCGGATGGGCCGGCGCAGCAGCTTGCCGCTGCCTGAGGTCCTGCCGGATGTTTTCCCCTTTTTAAACATTGGTGGTCGTTCCTCCAGTCATCCAGTCTCGTATACCGCAATTACCGTTGGCATCGGCCCGGCGCATACCCATCCGGTCTGCTCCGGGATGAAAATGGGGCGGGCGAACTGCCCGCCCCATCCTATTGCACCTGCGTTATTGCCCGTTGGCCGCTTGATACTGGGTCGCCCAACCGGAAACAAATGCTGTCTCCACCGCATCCCAGGACCCGCCGCTGCAGTACTGAGTCAGGGCCGAGGTCAGCGCAGCCCGCCAGCTCTCCACATTGGGCGTATAGCTGAACGCCCAGGTCACGTTGTACTTACCCTCATCAAAATAGTCGCTGGCCGCCTCAAGAAATACATTGGGGGTGGGCGCGGCATTTTTATAGGGAATAGGGCCAAACTGCTCTGCCATCAGCCGGGTGCCCGCGTCCGAGGTCACCATCCAGTACATGAAGTCCAGCGTGGCCTTGATGTCCTCCGGGTCCGCATTGGCATTGACGGCCCAGCAGTTCTCCGTTCCGTTGCACAGGCCGGCATTTTCTTCCCCCTCCACACCGCTGTAAATGGGGATCATGGTCAGCGCCTCCGGATCCATCCCCATGGTCTCGGTCAGATTGGAAAACTCCCAGGAACCGTTCTGATAGAATACCGCCTTACCCTGACCAAACTCACTGGCCGCGTCATAGCCCGGGGTGGCCAATGTCCGGGGATCAGCAGCACTGTTGCTGACGTACAGGTCCCAGACGGCCTTAAAGTTGTCCAGATAGGTCCCCTTGATCTCAGGGGGGCATTCGCTCCACCCGCCGGCATCTCTAGATTCATAATACAGGGGAATGTTGGCCAGATGGCCCGTAAAGCGCCAGCTGGAGCTGCTGTCCAGCCCAGAGGATGTGAATGCGTCAAAACCCAACTCATCCGCCCGGGCATGGATATCCTCAGCCACCGCTTTCAGGGATGCGAAGTTGGTGATGTCATCCACGTCATATCCTGCTTCATCCAGCAGTTCTTCATTCACAATAATTCCAAAACACTCGTATGCATAACCGATGGCGCAGACCTTCCCCTCCTCATCGTAGAGAGTATAGTCGTCTGTGACCAGTTCGTTATACACATCGGTCCCCTGCAGGTCATAACAGTAGTCTCCCCAGGTATCTACCGCCGCCGAGTTTCCCACAACAAAGAGCGTGGGCGCGCTGCTCTTATCCATTTCGGCTGTGAGGGTAGACTCATACTGCCCCTGGGCTGCGGTGGACACCTTGACCTCCACTCCAGTCAGGTCGGTATAGGTCTTTGCGATCTGCTGCAGGGCCGCATCCGCCTCCGGCTTGAAGTTTAGCCAATAGACACTGCCCTTCTCCTCCTCCCCCGTACGGGCGCACCCGCTCAGGGCCAGCAGGCATGCCAGCACTACGGACAATAAACGAGCTCTCATGATTTTTCCTCCTTATGAATGTCTTGTGTATGCGAAAACATCGTTGTAACACAGTTTGCTCCAACCGGTGAAAAATAAACCTGACTTTGCCCGTTTCGTAAAAAAACGCCAAACAAGCATCCGTTCGCGCGTCTTCATCCCTCTAAGGACACGCAAACGGACGCTTGCTGCATCCATCACCCGACGGCTGTACCACTCAATGAATCAGGCAAAGTATTAAGCCATAGATCACACTGGCACTGATACCGTAGGTCAGAACCGGCCCCGCCACTGTAAACAGCTTGACCGCGGTTCCGGTGATCAAGCCCTCGCTTTTGAACTCTAGGGCCGGAGAGACCATTGCATTGGCAAAGCCGGTAATTGGGACCAGAGTGCCCGCACCGGCATACTTGGCCAGATTGTCAAAGATGCCAAGTCCCGTCAGCAGGGCCGCCGCGAACACCAGGGTCACGGACACACCCGTTCCCGCCGTTTCCTCATCCAGTCCCGCCGCCTTGTAGGCGTTGAGCAGTACCTGTCCGATGGTGCAGATCGTACCCCCTACCAGAAAGGCCCAGATAATATTTTTCCATGTGGGAGACGACCGGGCGTGCGCTTTGACAAACTGATCGTATTCCTTGTTGGTCATATCCATAAGAACACCTCCGTTTGCTTTAGTGTTCCAAATTACATATAAAAGATACCACCCTTGCAACATCTTACGAATTGCATTACAATACTTTAAAAAGGCGGTGAGAAAATGGATCTGTATTTGTGTGATGGAATAACCCAGCGGGAAGACGCCTACACCCTGCTGACTTACGCCGTCCGCCACCGCTGGGGTTTTGACTCCCTGCCCGCCATTGCCCGGAACGAACAGGGCAAGCCCCATTTCCCTGTCCATCCCCACTGTCACTTCAATCTCAGCCACAGCGGCACCTTTGCTCTGTGCGCGGTGGACGAGCACCCGGTAGGTGCGGACGTTGAGGTCATCCGCCCCCATCATCCCAAACTGGCTCAACGCATCTGCTGTGGGGAAGAACTGGCCTGGCTGGAAGCACAATCCGACAAAACAACTGCTTTATGTCAGCTTTGGACGCGTAAGGAGGCTCTGGTCAAATACCATGGCACCGGACTGACTGTCCCTCTGCGGGAGATCTGTATTCCTCTGCCCCCTGCCACTGAGCAGAACGGTCTGCAGTTTCATTCCAATACCACCCCGGAATTTTGTGTGTGCGTGTGCGGACATACCTCCGTGCAGAATGCTATTCCCGTCACCCGGGAGGAAATTTTTCGGTAAAACTTGACACCTTCCTTTGGGAATGTTAATATACTGTTCAATGAAGCGCAGTGAACGGAAAAGTAACATCTCGCCCGGTCAACAGAGAGGGGCCGCCACCGACTGAAAGCGGCCCTTGGCAGGAGGATGCGAAGTGCGTCCGGGAGCGCGGCGGGTAATGCCGCCCGGGTTGGCCCCGATATCGGCTATTGAGTGAGAAATGAGAGTGGAACCGCGAGTGATCGCCTCTTATGCCCTAACGAAATGGGTATAAGAGGTTTTTTGTTTGCCTCTCTCATGTTCTGCAAAAGGAGCATACTATGTTCAAATCCCTGAATGAGACACTGGAAGCCTATCAAAAGCGTGACCCCGCCGCCCGCTCCAAGCTGGAGATTTTTCTGCTCTACCCTGGCATACACGCTACCATCTATCACAGAATGGCCCACTGGTGCTATCGGAATAAGCTAAAATTTTTGGCCCGCGTGATCTCCCAGTGGAGCCGGTTCTGGACTGGTATCGAGATCCACCCCGGCGCGAGGATCGGCCGCCGGCTGGTCATCGACCACGGCATGGGCATCGTTATCGGCGAGACCGCCGAGATCGGTGACGACTGCCTGATCTACCATGGTGTCACTTTGGGCGGCACCGGTAAGGATCAGGGCAAGCGCCACCCCACCATCGGCAACAACGTTCTGGTTTCCACAGGTGCCAAAGTGCTTGGCCCCTTCAAGGTGGGCGACAACGCCCGCATTGCCGCCAACGCCGTGGTGCTCAGTGAAGTGCCCGACAACGCCACCGCCGTGGGCATCCCCGCCCAAATCGTGCGCATCGACGGCCGCTCCACCCACTACGCCGACGATGTGGACCAGACCAGCGTGAACAACCCCACCCTCGACAAACTGGCCGCGCTGGCCCAGCGCATTGAGGAACTGGAACAGAAGATACTGGAAAAGGAGAACTGACCTATGTATTTATACAATTCCGCCACCCACAAGAAGGAAGAATTCCAGACCCACACCCCCGGCCGGGTGGAGATGTACACCTGCGGCCCCACGGTGTACCATTTCGCCCACATCGGCAACCTGCGCTCTTACATCATGGAGGACGTGCTGGAAAAGTTCCTGCGCTATGAGGGCTATGACGTGAACCGCGTAATGAACATCACCGACGTGGGGCATCTAACCAGTGATGCCGACGAGGGCGAGGATAAAATGCTCAAGGGCGCCAAGCGGGAAAACAAAACCGTCATGGACATCGCCAAGTTCTACACCGATGCCTTCTTTGCCGACTGCGAGAAACTGAACATCAAGACCCCCGAAGTCGTCCAGCCCGCCACCGGCCTGATCGACGAGTTTATCTCCACCGTACAGGGCCTGCTGGACAAGGGCTTTGCCTATGTAGCCGGCGGCAATGTGTACTTTGACACCTCCAAGTTGGCCAGCTACCACGTCTTCCACAACCACGAAGAGGATGCTCTGGACGTGGGCGTGCGTGAGGGTGTGGAGGAGGACTCCAACAAGCGCAACAAGAACGACTTTGTGCTGTGGTTCACCAAGTCCAAGTTCGAAGATCAGGCTCTGAAGTGGGACTCCCCCTGGGGCGTTGGATATCCCGGCTGGCACATCGAGTGCTCCTGCATCTCCATGAAGTTCAACGGCGAGTATCTGGACCTGCACTGCGGCGGCATCGACAACGCCTTCCCCCACCACACCAACGAAATTGCCCAGTCCGAGGCATATCTGGGCCACGAGTGGTGCAAACAGTGGTTACGTATGGCTCACCTGCACACCAACACCGGCAAAATGTCCAAGAGCAAGGGCGAGTTCCTCACCGTCTCCCTGCTGGAGGAAAAGGGCTACGACCCCATCGTGTACCGCTTCTTCTGCCTGCAGAGCCACTACCGTAAGGGTCTGGTGTTCTCCTGGGAGAATCTGGACAACGCCACCGTGGCTTTCAACAAGCTTCTGTCCCGCATTGCCGCCCTTAAGCCCGGTGGAGAGGCTGACAAGGCCGTGGTGACTGAGTACGAGGAAAAGTTCAAGACTCTGGTGGGCAATGACCTGAACACTTCCATGGGTGTCACCGCCCTGTACGATGTGCTCAAAGCCAAGACGGACGATGCCACTAAGCTGGCCATTCTGGCAAGCTACGACAAGGTCCTCTCCTTGTCACTTCTCGACAAGGCCGCCAAGGTCCGCGAGGAGCAGGCCAAGGCCCAGACCGCCAAGGCGGCGGGGGGCTACACCGTCACCGGCGAGGGTGATCCCGCCATTGACGCGCTGGTGCTGGCCCGGGGCGAGGCCAAGAAGGCCAAGAACTTTTCCGAGGCCGACCGCATCCGCGACGAGCTGAAAGCCATGGGCGTGGAGATCACCGACATCCCCGGCGGCGCAAGCTGGAAGCGCATCTGAAAGGCATGATTAATTTGCGAGGGTGTTTTAGTGATTTGCCCCCTGAATTTCGCAAGTTCCTAATAGGGTTTGGGGTCTTTTGTGTCATATATTGTTTGCTGGGGCTATATGCGCTTTTGTGCTTTTGAAACACACTTTTATCCCCTCCATCCAGAAAGGTGCTGAACCGCAAAGTTCAGCACCTTTGTTTTGGAGCTATTCCGCCACCGGGCGGGTGTCTTTTGTATCGCCACAAAAGACACGAAAAAGGCGCATAGAAACCCATGGTTTCTATGTACTTCCTTTGGGTGACCTCTGTGGGGACACTGCCTCACGGCCGGCGGACATATCCGACCCGTTCAGCGCCGATTAGGCTGCCGCACTGCGTACTATCTGTAAATCTCTCGGTCTACCGCCCTCCCGCCGGCTTGCGCTACCCTCCGCAGCCCGGCACAGTCGGTGAGCCGCAGAAACGTTCAAATTTGCACAGACAGCGGCAGCAAGCGGGTGCTGAATGTATCGTTACCTGGTGCCGGGTCAGTGGCAATCAGCTTCTTGGCCTGCAGCGAAGGAAGGTCTTGGAAACCTTGGTTTCCAAGCTGATTTTTGGTTTCTTTTGTTCAGCGACAAAAGAAACCCGCCGCCGGAGCGGCGGAACATTCCCTCCCCGCCCGCAGGCGGAATATCCCCAAACAAAAAGTTGCTGAGCCGTCTGGCTCAGCAACTTTTTTGTGTTTATTTACTTCAAGAACCCATTCACGATCTGCTCCTCGGCCTCCTGCTCGGTCAGGCCAAGGGTCATCAGCTTAATGAGCTGTTCCCCGGCGATCTTACCGATGGCCGCCTCGTGGATGAGGCTTGCGTCAATGCTGTTGGCGGTGATCTCCGGCACGGCGGTGACATGGGCCTTGTCCATGATGATGGCGTCGCACTCCGTGTGACCGGAGCAGGCGGCGTTGCCGTTGATGCGGGAAAAGAACTCCTGACGGGACTGGTCCTTTGCCACGGAGCGGGAGATGACATTGGCACTGGAGCCCTCCCCATCCAGATCCACGGTGAAGTCCGTCTTTGCAAACTGGTTACCGTGGGTCATGATCTTTTCTTTAACGATGAGGGTGGCTTTTTCTGCCAGTTTGGCACGGGTCTTGCGGTCGGTGGAGTCCACACCCTTGATCTGGGTGGTCTCCATCTCCATATAGCTGCCCTCGGCCAGCTCCACCACACTCTCGGGGTTCATCACCCGCTGACCGTTTCCGTCGCCATCGGCGTAGTGGCGCTCCACATACTTGACCTTGGCGTTCTTGCCCACAAAGAAGCGGTGCACGCCGTCATGCTGACTGGTCTGATCGCCACAGTTGTGGATGCCGCATCCGGCCACGATGGTCACATCGCAGTCCTCGCCAATGTAGAAGTCGTTGTAGACCACTTCCTTCAGCCCGGTCTGGCTGATAAGCACAGGGATGTGGACACTTTCGTTTTTGGTTCCCGGCTTGATGATGATGTCAATGCCCGGCAGGTCGGTCTTGTTCACGATGTCGATATTGGCGGTGGTGTTCCGGGCGGCGGACTGGCCGTTGGCCCGGATATTGTAAGCCCCTTCGGGCACTTCATGCAGTTCGGCAACCTGCTCCAGCAGGGTGCGTTCAATGGTATCCATACTCAAGCCTCCTTTTTACAGCTTGTCGGCCAGCACGCTGCACACGCTTCCGGTGCCGGCCAGCAGATGGGGCAGCACTTCGTCCCGGGTGCCCTGAGCCTGTACCTGGCCGTTGGCCAGCACGATGATCTTGTCGGCAATGTTCAGAATACGCTCCTGATGGGATATAATCATAATGGAACCGTTGATCTTCTCGTGCATCTTCTCAAAGACCTGAATGAGGTTAGAGAAGGACCACAGGTCGATACCCGCCTCCGGCTCGTCGAACACAGACAGCTTGGTGCCCCGGGCGATGATCATGGCAATCTCAATGCGCTTGAGTTCACCGCCGGACAGGGAGGCGTTCACCTCACGATTGATGTAGTCCTTGGCGCACAGGCCCACCTCGGACAGGTAGTCACAGGCCTCGGACACGCCGATGGGCTTGCCCGCCGCCAGAGTGATCAGGTCGCGCACAGTCAGCCCCTTGAATCGCACCGGCTGCTGAAAGGCAAAGCTCACGCCCCTCTGCGCCCGCTGGGTAATATCCAGATCGGTGATGTCCTCTCCGTCCAGAATAATGCGGCCGGTGGTGGGCTTGATAATACCTGCAATGACCTTAGCCAGTGTGGACTTGCCGCCGCCGTTGGGACCGGTGATGGCCACAAAGCGCTCGTTGATGGTCAGGTTGATGTCCTTTAAAATTTCCTTGCTCTGCTCCGGAGTGTTCACTTCGAAGCCAATGTTCTTCAGTTCCAGCATGTTGGATTCCTCCGTATGATTCACAACAGAAATCTGTTGGCGATAAGCTTATTGAGAATCATTATCATTATAGCATATGCACACTTTTCTGTCCAGACATATTTTACCGCTTTTCCTGTTCTGACAGACAAAGAGGAAAAAAACGGTTTATGCGGAACACAACGAGTATTATACTCATTTTCCTCTTGCATTTCAATATATTTTGTGGTATAAAAAGGGTTAGTGCAAACGCAAAGAACGGGAAAATAGCGAGTTTTCGCTCAGCAGAGAGAGGCGGTCACCGGCTGAAAGCCGCCTTGGAGCGTGTCGCTTGGTTCGCCCGGGAGCAGCTGTGGAGACGCAGACGGCCTCGCCCGCCGTTATCGGGGCAAGAGTGCGCGTATATTACGCGAATGCGGGTGGTACCGCGGAAGGGTTGCCTTTCGTCCCAGTTTGTGGGACGAGGGGCGTTTTTTATTGCCCTCACCAAATCAGTAAATTACATCTGAAAGGATGAACACCATGAAAGAACAGTTAGCAAAGATCCGTGCCGAAGCACTGGCCGCCTTTGAAGCCGCGCCGGATTCCGCCGCGCTGGATGCCCTGCGTGTGCAGTATCTGGGCAAGAAAGGCGAGCTGACCGGCGTGCTGAAAATGATGGGCAAGCTGTCTGCCGAGGAGCGCCCCGCTATGGGCCAGCTGGCCAACGAGGTGCGTGCCGCGCTGGAGGAAGCCATTGAGCAGACCTCTGCCAAACTGGCCGAGGCCGCTCTGGCTCAGCAGCTCAAGGACGAGGCCGTGGATGTGACCATCCCCGGAACCCAGGTCAAGATGGGCCACAAGCACCCCATGTACATCGCGCTGGACGAGATCAAGGACATTTTCGTGGGCATGGGCTTCACCGTGCTGGATGGTCCCGAGGTAGAGCTGGCCGAGTATAACTTTGACCGCCTGAACGCCGAGGAGGGCCATCCCTCCCGCGACTGGTCCGACACCTTCTATTTCGATGAGGACAGCCGCGTGATGCTGCGCTCCCAGACCTCCCCCATGCAGGTACGCGCCATGGATTCCATGGAGCTGCCCATTCGCTTTCTGGTTCCCGGCCGTGTCTATCGCAAGGACGAGGTGGATGCCACACACTCCCCCATGTTCC
>JAZSJB010000110.1:0-11281 GCA_045534105.1 Lawsonibacter sp.
GCATGACCTTGGCCAGCGTGAAGAAAGCGGACTGCAGGATGGTGTTGGTGCGCTTGCCCATGCCGATCTGCTTGGCCAGATCGATGGCGTTGATGGTGTACAGCTGGATGTTGTTCTCAGCGATGTACTTCTTGGCAGAGGCGGACAGCTGAGCGTTCAGCTCGGCCTCGTCCCACTGGCAGTTGATCATGAACACGCCGCCGGGCTTCACGTCGCGGACCATGGGGAAGTCTTTGGTGATGTAGGAGGGGTTGTGGCAGGCCACGAAGTCGGCCTTGTTGTTGTAGTAAGGGCTCTTGATGGTCTTGTCACCGAAGCGCAGGTGGCTGATGGTCTCCCCGCCAGTCTTCTTGGAGTCGTACTGGAAGTAGGCCTGCACATACTTGTCGGTGTGGTCACCGATGATCTTGATGGAGTTCTTGTTGGCGCCAACGGTACCGTCGCCGCCCAGACCCCAGAACTTACACTCGATGGTGCCCTCAGCAGCGGTGTTGGGGGCGGGCTTTTCTTCCAGAGACAGGAAGGTCACGTCGTCGTTGATGCCCAGGGTAAACTGACGCTTGGGCTGATCCTTGGCCAGCTCCTCATACACAGCGAACACGCTGGCAGGGGGGGTGTCCTTGGAACCCAGACCGTAACGGCCGCCGATGACGGTCTTGTCGGTGATACCGGCCTCAGCCAGAGCGGTGATCACGTCCAGATACATAGGCTCACCCAGAGCGCCGGGCTCCTTGGTGCGGTCCAGAACAGCGATCTTCTTGGCGGTGGCGGGGATGGCGGCCAGCAGCTTGTCGGCGCGGAAGGGACGGTACAGGCGAACCTTGACCAGACCCACCTTCTCGCCCTTGGCGTTCAGGTAGTCGATGACTTCCTCAGCCACGTCGCAGAAGGAGCCCATGCAGATGATGACGCGCTCGGCATCGGCAGCGCCATAGTAGTTGAACAGCTGATAGTCAGTGCCCAGCTTGGCATTGACCTTGGCCATGTACTTCTCCACGATGGCGGGAACGGCCTCGTAGTACTTGTTGCTGGCCTCGCGGTTCTGGAAGAAGATATCGCCGTTCTGGTGAGAACCACGCATCACGGGGCGCTCGGGGTTCAGAGCGCGCTTGCGGAAGGCCTCAACAGCCTCCATGTCGCACATATCCTTCAGGTCCTCGTAATCCCACACGGCGACCTTCTGGATCTCGTGAGAGGTACGGAAGCCGTCAAAGAAGTTCAGGAAGGGAACACGACCCTCGATGGCGGCCAGATGGGCCACGGGAGCCAGGTCCATGACCTCCTGCACGTTGCCCTCGGCCAGCATGGCAAAGCCGGTCTGGCGGCAGGCCATCACGTCGGAATGGTCACCGAAGATATTCAGCGCGTGGCTGGCCACGGTACGGGCAGACACGTGGAACACGCCGGGCAGCAGCTCGCCGGCGATCTTGTACATGTTGGGGATCATCAGCAACAGGCCCTGAGAAGCGGTGTAGGTGGTGGTCAGGGCGCCGGTGCCCAGAGAACCGTGGACAGTACCGGCAGCGCCGGCCTCAGACTGCATCTCCACGACCTTAACGGTGGTGCCGAAGATGTTCTTCTGACCCAGAGCGGCCCACTGATCCACATAGTCGGCCATGGGGCTGGACGGAGTGATGGGGAAAATACCCGCCACTTCAGTAAACGCATAGCTGACATATGCAGCGGCGTTGTTACCGTCCATGGTTTTAAACTTTCTTGCCATAGAATCCCTGCTTTCTTCCAATTTTAGAGTGAGCGTTTCGCCCCTCTTTGTTAAATATTGCTCTGCTCCCTACCGCACCCTATCCTGCCCGCCCGACTCAGCCCGCGTGGGAAGCCGCGGCGGGCACGACATTTCCTCAATGGGCATGGCTTTGCCGCCCCCTCCCATACTCCGGGCGGAAGCGGTGGTGATACAATATGGAACTTTACAGCAGACAGTCTATCACTTTTTCTTCTCTTTGTAAATGTTTTCGTCGTCATTTTCTTCTGGTATTTTCGGAAAATTCACCCCTTTGCGTTGAATTTTTGCAGGAAGCATTGTAAAATGACAATATTGTATATTAATTCCTGCCAACACAGAAAAAGGAGGGCCGGTCATGGTCTGCAATATACGTTCTCTCGGTCTGTACGGCATCACCGGCTATGAGGTGTCGGTGGAGTGCGACCTGTCCGGCGGCCTGCCCGCCTTTACCGTGGTCGGTCTGCCCGACGCGGCGGTGAACGAGGCCCGGGAACGGGTGCGCGCCGCCATCAAAAATAACGGATTTTCCTTCCCCGTCAGCCGCATCACCGTCAACCTGGCCCCCGCCCATGTAAAAAAGGTGGGCACCCTGTACGACCTGCCCATGCTGGTGGGCATTTTATGTGCGGGCGGACAGCTGAAACTGAAGGACGCAAGCTGCGCCTTTGTAGGCGAGCTGTCCCTGTCCGGTCAGCTGCGTCCCGCAGCCGGTATGCTGCCCATGGCACTGGCGGCCAAGCGGGCAGGCATCGAAACTCTGTATGTCCCGGAGGACAACGCCGCCGAGGCTACACTGGCTCAGGGACCCGATATTATCCCGGTGCATGATGTGGCCCAGCTTGTGGCCCACCTCACCGGGGAAACCCCCATCTGCCCCGCTTCCGTGTGGAAGCCGGGCAAAACGATTGATTTTATCCCCGACTTTTCCGAGGTCAAGGGTCAGGAAAATGTGAAGCGGGCACTGGAGATCGCCGCCAGTGGGAATCACAATGTCCTTCTCGTTGGCCCTCCTGGCTCGGGCAAGTCCATGCTGGCCCGGCGGCTGCCCTCTATTCTGCCGGAAATGACCCGTGAAGAATCACTGGAAACCACCCAGATCCACTCGGTCATGGGGCTGACCGCCCCGGACCACCCCCTCATTGACGCGCGCCCCTTCCGCGCCCCTCACCACACCGTATCCCCCATGGGGATGGCGGGCGGCGGCAGCAATCCCCGTCCGGGCGAAATTTCCCTTGCTCACCACGGCGTGCTGTTTCTGGACGAGCTGCCTGAATTTTCCAAGGAGGTGTTGGAAGTACTGCGCCAGCCTCTGGAGGATGGTCAGGTGACCATCTCCCGGGCGGCAGGTTCTGCCAGCTACCCCAGCCGATTCATGCTGGTGTGCGCCATGAACCCCTGCAAGTGCGGCTGGTACGGCCACCCCTCCGGGCGGTGCAAGTGTTCTGAAAACGACGTGACCCGCTACCTCTCCCGCCTGTCCGGTCCCCTGTTGGACCGCATCGACCTGTTTGTGGAGGTATCGGCTCTGGAATTTGATGAACTGGCTGAGCGCAGCAAAGCCGAGTCCTCCGAAGCCGTCCGCCAGCGCGTCAATACCGCCCGCACCATCCAGAATACCCGCACCGGAACAGTGTGCAACGCCTATCTGGGCCAGAAGGAACTGGATGCCTGCTGCACGCTGGACGAGGCCTGCCAGACCGTGATGAAAGGCGCTTTCGAGCGCCTTGGCCTCACCGCCCGGGGGTATGACCGCATCCGCCGGGTGGCCCGCACCATTGCCGATCTGGACGGCAGCAAGGATATTCAGGTCCACCATCTGGCCGAAGCCCTGCAATACCGCCCGCCGGAGTATTTAAAGAAGTAATGCTGCCCATTACGGCAAAATCAAAGCCTCCCTTGCACCCGCAGGGGGCACGGGAGCCTTGGACGCTGCCGCACAAGCAGATAATAAAAATCCGCAGCCCAGCTGGGCTGCGGATTTTTCTGTGCCTTTATTTTGTCCCGCGCAGGTCATCCACCAATTGACGGATATGCGCGATTTTTTCTTGGGACAATCCCGTCACATCAAGGTATTCTCCCTGCCCCAATCCAAGCAGATAGTCGGTAGAAACGGAAAATACGCCTGCCAGTTTTACCACCATCTCCACGGACGGCTGTATATTATCGTTTTCCCAGTTGGAAACGCTCTGTTTCGTGACACCGAGCCGCTTGGCCAACTCCACTTGACTGATACCCCTGGCCTGTCGGAGCGCGCGAATCTGTTGATTTAACATACACAGCCTCCAAAGCAAATAATACAATACCATTGTATTATTTGCCTTGACCTCGTATAAATACTGTGGTATTTTAATATTGTACTTTTGTATTTAGGCTGTGAGCACACCAATGAAAGACCGCTTTGTTCGTTTTTTGCCCTGTATCTGCATTTTGTTGCTGCTTGTTCTGCTTTTCATCGGCTGTCCCTATTGCCGTTTCTTTTCTTTTTCCTGCCCGGGCTGTGGCCTGACTCGCGCGTGGCTGTCTTTCTTTCACGGCAACGTCCGCCAGGCATTTCAGTGCAACCCCTTTTTCCTGCCCGCCCCTATATTCATCATCCTGTATGTTTTCAGAGACCGCACCCCAAAAAGATATGCGCGTTTGCTCGACGTCGTCTTATTTGTTTTTGCCATATCCATGGCTGTTTATCATATTTTTATTCGATAGACCGCAAATAAGAAAAAAGTTAAGGAGAGATAGAAAATGACCCAAGACAAAGTAGACATGTTCGTAATGACCAACCAGAAGTATCTGCCCGCCGAGAAAATCGTCTTTCTCAAGCAGAAACTGGCTGACGCGGACGAAAACAAGTTCGCGTTAGCCTCCTCTGTGGAGTTCAAAGACCCCACCACCATTCTTCTGGTCTCCCTGTTCCTCGGCACGCTGGGTATCGACCGTTTTATGCTTGGCGACACCGGCATGGGCATTCTGAAACTGCTCACCTGCGGCGTTTGCGGTATCCTGACCATTGTGGACTGGTTCTCCGTCCAGAAAAAAGCAAAAGAGATCAATTACAACAATCTTATGATGGCTCTGTAATTCCTCTCCCTGTAACAACTGCCCCCGGCGGCCGTTTATTCGGCCGCCGGGGGCAGTTTGTGCATTATCAATTTGTTACGCCTTGGGTTCTTCCGTCTCAAACACCGTCTTGGCGGTGGCGGCAAGGCCCGCCAGGCCCTGCAGCTCGCTGGGGATGATGATCTTGGTGGCCTTGCCGTCTGCGGCGGCGGCAAAGGCCTCCAGCGCCCGGATCTTGATGACGCCCTCGCCGGGGTTGGCCTCGTTGACCAGCTTGATGGCATCGGCAGTGGCCTGCTGGACCTTCATAATGGCCTCGGCTTCCGCCTCGGCAGCCATGATGCGGGCGGCCTTTTCGGCCTCCGCCTCCATGATTTTGGCCTGCTTGGCCGCGTCGGCACGAAGAATGGCAGACTGCTTTTCACCCTCAGCCACCAGGATCTGGGACTGCTTCTGACCCTCGGCCTGCAGGATGGCCTCGCGGCGCTCGCGCTCGGCCTTCATCTGCTTTTCCATGGCGTCCTGGATCTCACGGGGCGGGATGATGCTCTTAAGCTCCACGCGGTTGACCTTGATGCCCCAGGGGTCGGTGGCCTCGTCCAGAATGGCTCGCATCTTGGTGTTGATGTGGTCGCGGCTGGTCAGCGCCTGATCCAGCTCCAGATCGCCGATGATGTTGCGCAGGGTGGTGGCGGTCAGGTTCTCGATGGCAGACATGGGGTGCTCCACACCGGAGGTATACAGCCTGGGGTCGGTGATCTGGAAATAGACCACCGTGTCGATCTGCATGGTCACGTTATCCTTGGTGATAACGGGCTGGGGCGCGAAGTCCACCACCTGCTCCTTCAGGGACACGTTTTTGACCACCCGCTCAATAAAGGGGATCTTGAAGTGCAGGCCCACGCTCCAAACGGACTGGAACGCACCCAGACGCTCCACCACAAAAGCCCGTGACTGCTGCACCACGCGGATGTTGGCGGCCAGCACACCCAGAACGAGAATAACCAAAATGATAGGAATCAAAAAGCCCATAATTTACCTCCTGTAGTTTGTATTTAAATGGCCTTACTTACTCTTCCTTGAGGACAACGAACACTTTCACGCCCTCGATACGCAGCACCCGCACCAGCGTCCCCTCCGGGATGATCGCATCGTCCTGACTGCGGGCGGTCCAGGTCTGTCCTGCGATGTTCACCTGTCCCTGTCCGTGCAGGTTGTCGATGGTCTGGGTGACAACTGCCTCCTGTCCAATGACCCGGTCGGCGTTGGTTGCTGAGTAGCCCGGGGTGAGGAATTTTTTCGCCAGGGGCCGCACCAGCGCCAACGCCAGTCCGGACAGGACCAGAAACACACCCACCTGCAGCCACGGCCCGCCGCCGGCCAGCGCACACAGCAAGGCGCCCAGGGAGCCAGCCGCAAACCACACGGAAGTCAGTCCCACGGTGATGGCCTCACCCACACTGAACAGGATCAGCAGGGCCAGCCATGCCACTTTTAATGTCATACCGTCCGTCGCTCCTTTCGCCATAGTCGTACAAAGCAGGAAAAACAGGGCTGCCAGCACCAGCACCACCGAGGACACCGCCGTACCGAACACCCACTGGTCTTTGGGGGACAGGTTGGTAAAGAAGTTCCCCAAAGACCTCTTTAAGGTGGGGCCGTCGGTCAGTTCCTCCTGCCTCTCTGCTCCGGCCTGCTCCCCATGTGCACAAGCGGCAGGCACTTCATCGGCAAACAGTTCGTCCATGGTCACTCCGTAGTGTTTGCAGATGTAGAGAAGTTTCTCCATCTCCGGGTAGCCCCGGGAGGACTCCCACTTGGACACCGCCTGCCGGGATACGTTCAGCTGCTGAGCAAAGGCCTCCTGTGATATTCCATGCCGGTGGCGCAGCGCCTGCAGCCGTGTTCCAAAGGACATTTCAGCCCCCTCCCTTCTGTATCTTCTACTGGTAGCATAGCCTATTTTTCCCCATTTGTCTACCAACTTCATTTTGCGGCGCATGAAATTTTCAGCAACTTGAAGTTTCCAGACGGGAAATAAGGACAATTTCATTGCGTCTGGGCGCAAAAACAGATATACTGTAGAAAATATCCTTTCCCGAAAGAAGGTTGCCTATGTCACAGCTTCAATTTTCCGTCCCCACCCTGTTCGGACTGGAATCTCTGGCCGCGGATGAGCTGCGCCGGCTCGGTCTTGCCGATGTCCGGGCGGAAAACGGCCGTGTTTTGTGCTCCGGCACCGTGGCGGACATCCCCCGGATCAATCTGAATCTGCGCACCGGTGAGCGCCTGCTTGTGGTGCTGGGCAGTTTTCCCGCCCGGGATTTTGAAGCGCTGTTTCAGGGCACCCGTGCCCTGCCCTGGGAGCGGTTCATTCCCCAAAACGGCCAGTTCCCGGTGAAGGGCCACAGTCTGAATTCCACCCTGCACGCCGTCCCCGCCTGCCAGTCCATTGTAAAAAAGGCCGTTGCCGCCCGACTGGGTCAGAAGTACGGCGTGGAGACCCTGCCCGAGACCGGCCCGGTCTATCAGATCCAGTTCTCCATTATGAAGGACACCGCTACCCTCATGCTGGACACCAGCGGTGCGGGCCTGCACAAGCGTGGCTACCGGGCCCAGGGGGTAGTTGCTCCCCTGCGTGAAACACTGGCCGCCGCCATGGTCATGCTTTCCCGGTATAAGGGCCGTGACCCTCTGTGCGATCCCTTCTGTGGCTCCGGCACCATCCCCATCGAGGCCGCCCTCATCGCCAAAAACCGCGCCCCCGGCCTAAACCGCTCCTTCTCCGCCCAAAAGTGGGCGTGGCTGGACAACAAGCTGTGGCTGGAAGCGGCAGATGAAGCTATGGACAACGAGTATGACGGCCAATACGAAATCTGGGGCGGCGATTTGGACCCTGCCGCCGTGGAATTGGCCCGGCACAATGCCAGAATGGCCGAGGTGGATGATCTGATCTCCTTTGAGGTCTCGGATGCCACCCGTTTCCACTGGGGTGGCCTTTACGGCCGCATCGTCACCAATCCGCCCTACGGCGAGCGCATCATGGAGCGCAGAGAGGCCGAGGAGCTGTACCGTGCATTCGGCAAGGCCTATGCCAAGTTCCCGGACAGCTGGAAGCTGTATCTGCTCTCCTCCCACACGGAGTTCGAGCGCACCTTCGGAAAACAGGCGGACAAAAAGCGAAAACTTTATAATGGTATGCTGAAATGCGACCTTTTTATGTATCTCTAACTACACCCCAGATCCAAATAAAGAGAGGGGATCGAGCATGAAGCATTTATTTATCATCAACCCCGCCGCAGGCAAAAAAGCCACTACGGCGGAACTGGATAAACTGCTGACCACCCTGCCCTTTGACCACGAGGTAGTCTACACCAAGGAGGCGGGGGACGCCGAACGCATCGCCCGGGCCGCCGCTGAGACCGGCGAGGAACTGCGCATCTACGCCTGCGGCGGCGACGGCACCCTGAACGAGGTTGTCAACGGTGCGGCTGGCTTTGACAACGTGGCCATCACCTGCGTCCCCAAAGGCACGGGCAACGACTTTCTCAAGATCTTTGGCCCAAACTACCGGGAGCAGTTTTACGATTTGGAAGCTCTGGCTGTGGGTCCCCAGATCCCCTTTGACCTGATCGACTGCAACGGCAAGCTGGGCATCGATATGGTATGTGCCGGGGTGGACGCCCGCATCGGCGCGGGAGTGCACCGCTATAAACGCTGGCACTTTGTGTCCGGCATGGGCGCGTATGTCCTGTCCCTTCTTGAGCATGTGCTGTTCAAGGGCATCTCCCGCCCCCTTCATGTGGAGATGGGCGAAAAGGTATTGGACGGCCCCTCCGCCCTGCTGTGCGTGTGCAACGGGCGCTACTACGGCGGCGGCTTCCTGCCCGTGCCCGAAGCCATGCCCGATGACGGTGTGCTGGATATGCTCTATGTAAATAAGGTATCCCTGTATCAGCTTCCCGGCCTGCTGGGCAAGTACGCCAAGGGCCGATATAAGGAACTGCCCAAATTTATCACCGACTACCATGGTCAGTCCATCTCCTTCTCCTCCGATGAAGAGATCACCGCCGTAGTGGACGGAGAGATCATGCGGGACACCGCCTTTACCGTGCGCCTTTCGGAGAAGAAGGTCAACTTCTTCTACCCCGCCTACGCCTCGTATGCTGTCGAATTTAGCACTCCGCCCAACCCAGAAAAAGCAACTTTGTGAACGGACGGTAAATATTTTCCAATCAACCCCCAATTTTTAGAAATTGGGGGTTGATTTTTCCTGTGAAACAGGGTATTATCATTTTCGTGGTTAGCACTCGCTCGACTAAAGTGCTAATCCCCAATCAAGTTAATACAATATCAATATAAGGGGGAACCAACCATGAATCTGAAACCTTTGGCTGACCGCGTCATCATCAAGATGGTGGAGGCAGAGGAGACCACCAAGAGCGGCATCATTCTCACCGCCGCTGCCAAAGAGAAGCCCGAAGTGGCCGAGGTGCTGGCTGTCGGTCCCGGCGGCGTGGTGGACGGCAAAGAGGTCGTCATGACCGTCAAGCCCGGCGACAAGGTCATCACCAGCAAGTATTCCGGCACTCAGGTCAAGATCGACGGCGAGGAACTGACCATCGTGCGTCAGGGCGACATTCTCGCAATTGTAGAATAAGCGTTCGAGCCGTCGTGAGCAGCGCGGATGGACTGGAGCGAGGAATACAAACCAAGCAAACATTGTTTGCTGTTTGCATTCCGAGTCGTAGGGAAGCCGCGTGTTGCGAACAGGCGAGGCGCGACAACACAAAATTTACAATCATCTCATTTATTGGAGGTAATTCGTTATGGCTAAAATCATCTGCTACGGCGAGGAGGCCCGCAAGGCTCTGGAGCGCGGTGTCAACCAGCTCGCCGACACCGTTAAGATCACTATGGGCCCCAAGGGCCGCAACGTGGTGCTGGACAAGAAGTTCGGTGCCCCCCTCATCACCAACGACGGCGTGACCATCGCCAAGGAGATCGAACTGCCCGATCCCTTTGAGAACATGGGCGCTCAGCTGGTGAAGGAAGTTTCTACCAAGACCAACGACGTAGCCGGCGACGGCACCACCACCGCCACCCTGCTGGCTCAGGCCATCATCCGCGAGGGCCTGAAGAATCTGGCCGCCGGCGCCAACCCCATGGTCATGAAGAAGGGCATCGCCAAGGCCACCGCCGCCGCTGTAGAGGCCATCCAGGCCAACAGTCAGAAGGTCAACGGCACCGAGGACATCGCCCGCGTGGGCACCGTCTCCTCCGGCGATGCCACCATCGGCCAGCTGATCGCCGAGGCCATGGAGAAGGTCTCCGCCGACGGCGTGATCACCGTGGAGGAGTCCAAGACCGCCGAGACCTATTCCGAGGTCGTGGAGGGCATGCAGTTTGACCGGGGCTACATCACCCCCTATATGGTCACCGACACCGAGAAGATGGAGGCCGTCATGGACGACGCCCTCATCCTCATCACCGACAAGAAGATCTCTGCCATTCAGGAACTGCTGCCCCTGCTGGAGCAGGTGGTGCAGTCCGGCAAGAAGCTGGTCATCATCGCCGAGGACGTGGAGGGCGAGGCTCTGTCCACCCTGATCGTCAACCGTCTGCGCGGCACCCTGAACGTGGCCTGCGTCAAGGCCCCCGGCTTCGGTGACCGCCGCAAGGAGATGCTGCAGGATATCGCCATCCTCACCGGCGGCACTGTCATCTCCTCCGAGGTGGGTCTGGAGCTGAAGGAAGCTCAGCTGTTCCAGCTGGGTCAGGCCCGTCAGGTGAAGATCACCAAGGAGAACACCATCATCGTGGACGGTGCCGGCGACCCCGCCGCCATCCAGGCCCGCGTCAACCAGATCAAGTCTCAGATCGAGACCACCACCTCCGAGTACGACCGCGAGAAGCTGACCGAGCGTCTGGCCAAGCTGGCCGGCGGCGTGGCCGTCATCAAGGTCGGCGCCGCCACCGAGGTGGAGATGAAAGAGAAGAAGCTGCGCATCGAGGACGCTCTGAACGCCACCCGCGCCGCTGTGGAAGAGGGCATCGTGGCCGGCGGCGGCACCGCCTACGTCAACGCCATCCCCGCCGTGGAGAAGCTGATCGCCAAGGTGGACGGCGATGAGAAGACCGGCGTGCGCATCATTGCCAAGGCCCTGACCGAGCCTGTCAAGCAGATCGCCACCAACGCCGGCATTGACGGCAGCGTGGTTCTGGAGAAGATCAAGAACGCCCGCAACACCGGCTACGGCTTCGACGCTTACAACGAGACCTATGTGGACATGATCCCCGCCGGTATCGTTGATCCCACCAAAGTGACCCGCTCCGCTCTGCAGAACGCGGCCTCCATCGCCGCCACCCTGCTGACCACCGAGTCTCTGGTGGCCGACAAGCCCGCTCCCGCCGCTCCCGCTGCCCCCGCCATGCCAAGTCGGATCGTAGCCATGTCGTTCTGTGAGCCAAGGAGTTGTCCTA
>JAZSJB010000048.1:0-9068 GCA_045534105.1 Lawsonibacter sp.
CACCTTTGCCGGCGCTCTGGCTGCCTTCTACCACCAGATCCCCGTGGGTCACGTGGAAGCCGGCCTGCGCACTTACGACAAGTGGTCCCCCTTCCCTGAGGAGATGAACCGCAAAATGGTGGGCTGCATTGCAGACCTGCACTTCTGCCCCACCATAGCCAATCGCGAAAATCTGGCCCGGGAAAACATCACTGAGGGCGTTTTTCTCACCGGAAATACCGTCATTGACGCTTTACAGACCACTGTGCGCAAGGATTTCCACTTTACGACAGAAATCCTGAATCAACTCGATTATGTCAACCGCAAAGTCATTCTGGTCACCTGCCACCGGCGTGAAAATTATGGTCAGCCCATGACCAATATCATGACCGCTTTGCGCCGGATCGCTGATGCTTTCCCCGATGTGGAGCTTGTCTACCCCGTCCACCTGTCCCCCGTGGTGCAGGAGGCGGCACACAAGTATCTAGACAACCATGAGCGCATCCACCTCATTGCCCCCCTGTCCGTGGACGAGATGCACAACCTCATGGCCCGCTGCCATCTGGTCATGACCGACTCCGGCGGCCTGCAGGAGGAGGCTCCCGCTCTGGGCAAACCCGTCCTGGTGCTACGCCGGGAGACCGAGCGTCCCGAGGCCGTAGCCGCCGGCACGGTGCTGCTGGCCGGCGTAGAGGAAGATGACATCTTCTCCATGGCCTCTACCCTGCTGTCTGACCCCGCCGCCTACGACAAGATGGCCCACGCGGTCAACCCCTACGGTGACGGGCAGGCCTGCCGCCGCATTGCAGACGCGATCCTGTACCACTTTGGAAAAACCTCCGCCGCACCGGAGAACTTCGCACCCTGACCTTTTTGTTCCATCCCCTCTTGAAAGGTGGTGAGCTCCTTGGACCAGAATAACCGCACCCGCATCGCCGTCCTGATCGCCGTGGTAGTCGTGGCGGCCGTGTTGGGAAGTTTTGGCTTCAGCCTTTTTTCCAACCAAACACCCCAGATCGTATTGCCCACCGTTCACCCGGATGGCAGTTCCGGAGATATCTCCACCCCTACCAATGACACCGCCCTGCGGGTAGAGGTAACGGTAGACACAGTCCAGGCGGTCATCGCTTCCCTGGACCGGGCAGGAAGCTATTACCGCCAGTCCTCTGTCCAGACCAGCTGGAATGGCGGCTCTGCCGTCACCTCGGTCTATACTTGGGTTGATGACGAGTACACCTTTGTAAGAAGCGTCCCAGAGGCCGGGGCAACCCGCTATTTCCTGAGTACAAAGGACACTGTTTACTATTGGTACAGCGGCAGTTCTGTCTGGCTCACCGCTCCAGAAAACAGCCTGTCCGCAGATTTGACACAGCGCATCCCCACCTACGAAGATGTGCTGGCACTGGACCCCAAGGACATTTCAGATGCCGGTTACGGCTCTTACGGCGGCCATCCCTGCATCTACGTGGAGACCCGTCTGGATGAGTATGGCTATATGGAGCGCTATTGGATCGGTGTTGACAGCGGTCTGCTGATCGCGGCTCAAACTGTGAAAGAGGACGAGGTGGTTTACTCTCTCAACGCCACCTCCCCGATCCAAACGCCCTGCCCCACGGACACGGTCTTTACCCTGCCCGACGGCACAGTGCTTCACTCCTTCTGATCCTCTTTTCTCTCATCCCCCAGGCCAAGCAGAAGCATCAACCCAAGGGTAATGACCAATTCAATGTTGTCCCCCTCCAGAAAGACAAACAGGATGATGAGCAGCAGCAAAATGTCGCCGCTGTCCAGATCCGCCAAATGCAACGATTTCAGAATGCCGGCTATGCCGGCATTCTTCTCCTCTCCCCCAAAAACACCAAAGGACGGCGACGTATTTTTTCTCTGTCTCTCTGTGCCTCCAGAGGTTTTGGAGGAATCTGTATTCCCGTCCGGCCCTCTTCGGTGCCGAGGCCGATCCTCCCCGCCGATTCGGTCATTATCCATCACCACCCTGGTGTAGCCTCCGCTTCCTGGTACATACCGGTTATACAAGGCCGCCACCGCCCCTCTCCCTCATGGCATCGAAGAGCACCCGTATCACCCGGGACAGGCGCGCGATCTGAACAGCCCGGTCCACCTTGGAAAAGCGTTCCTCCTTCACAAAGGGCCGCAGCGCAGCCAGCAGAGCAGCATTTCGGTCATCATCGCGATTGTATTCCTGCAGCAGCCGCATCCCCATCTGCATCATCTGAGGATCGACCCCTCCCAGCAGGCTGCCCAGATCCGGCACGTGCTGTGCGGGCGATTGGTTTTCCTCTGGTTGTGTCCACACCGGGGTGTAACCATCATCCCCATCCTGTTCCGGAATCTGTGGTTCCGTCTCCTCCTGCTTACCCAGAGATTGGGCAAGGGCCATGATCTGCCCCATGGCCTCCTGGTTTCCCAGGATGGCGTTGAGTTTTTCCTCGAAGCCGCTCATGGGGCCTCCTCCCTCCTTTACAGGCCGGACTTTTTGGCCTGCTGTGTGATCCGCTCTACCAATGCGGCCCCCTCCTCTGTATTGACAAGCCGCTGCATCATGTTCATCAGCTGATCCGGCCGTCCGGCAGCCGCTGCCTTGGCCGCATCCTGCACACTGCCCTGACTGCCCAGCAGATCCATCATCCGTTTCGTGTCATCGGATTTAAGCAGCTGCTGTATGGATCCCTTATCCTTCACTTTTTGCGCCTTTTGGCTCAGCTGCTCCATCTCCCGCTCCGCTCCATTGTTCATCACGGTTCCCCCCCATACTTGCTCATTCAATCCAGTATATGCCACGTTTTCACGGAGGTGACCTTATGAAGCTGCTTGTTTTTTCCGACTCCCACCGTTCCCTGGCCGGTATGCGCAGCGCTGTGGAGCTGGAACAGCCCGATTACGTAATCCATTTGGGTGATCTGGAGGAGGACGCACGGCTGCTTGGTCAGGAATATCCCCAACTGGCCCTCACCAGCGTACCCGGCAACTGCGATGGTTTTGTCTTTTCCCCCTTGCAGAAACTGGTCTCCTACAGCGGCGTACGCCTCCTCATGTCCCATGGCCATATCTGGCACGTCAAGGGCGGGTACAGCGCAGCCATCGCCGCCGCCCACAAGTGCGGCGCCCATGTCCTGCTCTTCGGGCACACCCACGTTCCCTACTGCGAACAGTTGGAAGACGGCCTGTGGGTCATGAACCCGGGCAGTATCCGGGACAGCGGAAGCTACGGTATCATCACCATAAACGACCAAAGCGCAGTATGCGAACTGAAAAGAACATAAAAATATCCGGCATTCCTCTGGGAACGCCGGATATTTTTATGTTTGTTAAAGCTTGTTTAATACGCCGCTGCGGTCTAGCAGTACTGCCGTAGCCACGCCTACCACCGCGCCAACGGTTCCCTGTACCAAATTGAACGGAATGGAGGCCACTGCCGCCGCACCAACATCCAAAATGTTGCTTTCAAAGAAGAAGTACCCACCCACCATGACCGCCTCTGCCGCCACGGCACCCAGAGTCATCCCAATATACTTGTGTCCGCGTTTCTTCGCCGCACGGAAAATCAGCGCCGCCGCTGCCGCCATCGCAAACTTGATGGCAAGGGTAGCCGGAGCGTAGGTCGGCCAACTCAACAGGTCTGCAAGAGCACTTCCCACTCCTGCCGCCGCGCCGCCCCAAAGCGGTCCAAGCACCCATGCGCTCAGCAGCACGCCCACATCACCTAAATTGACATGCCCGGTGGGCGCTGGGATCTGGATGACCAAGGTCATCACACATGTAAGGGCCGCGAACAGGGCCGCCCGCACCAAAGTTCTGATCTGTTTATTCATTGAAACCACTCCCGCTTTCAGGTGGGCAAATTATACTCCCACTTCCGGAAAATTTCAACGGCTTTTTTCTCAAAAAAGGACTCTAAAATCCAGTGGATTTCAGAGTCCTTTCATATGTTATTCCGGCCTGATGTGTTCAGCGATATCCACCTGCTCGGCATCGCCCCACAGACGTTCCAGATCATAGAACTTGCGTGCCTCGTCGGTAAACACGTGGACCACTACGTTGGAGAAGTCCAGCAGCACCCAGGTGCCGCCCCGATGGCCCTCCACATGGTGAGCAGGCTCCCCTGCCTCGTCCATCACCTTTTCGCAGGCCTCAGACAGAGCCTTGATCTGGGTGGATGAAGTGGCCGAACAGATCACAAAATAGTCGGCCAGCGTGGTCAGCTGCTCCGTATGCAGCACCTTGATGTCAATGCCCTTTTTGCTGTCCAGTGCTTTGGCCAGCAGGATCGCACTTTCGTAAGAAGTCATCATATAGTTTTTTCCTCTCTTTTATTGAACTGGAACAGGAGTTGCCGGCAACATGTTCACCGGCTCCCCTGTGGTTTGTATCACTTCTTCGCCGGACTGCTCCGCTCCTGCCCTCTCCGGTTCAGGTTCCGGGACCGGCTCCACCGGTTGCTCCGGTTTGGTCTCTTGGGGTTGCTCATTCTCATCCAGCTGAGGTTCTTGCATATTGCCCTCCTGGGGTATTTGATTGGTCTGCTCCCCCGGTGCACCCTCCATCGGCACAGTTTCTCCCGGCTGCAGCCCTTCCGGTTTGGGTTGTTCCGGTTCGGGCTGCGGGGTCTTGCGCGGTTTTCCAAGGGCGCTGTCCGCCAGTATTCCGCTGGTCAGATACAAGGAGCCATCCCCCTTCAGCTGCAGCACCTCCAGATCAGCGGCGGTGATTTCCTCCTTATAGGGGTTCATTCCGTCATTGAGGATAGCCAGCAACTCGTCCACCACAGGCAGCACATAGGCGGTGTTCCGGGTATAAGGCGTGTATGGCATGGTATGGAAACGGATGTCCTTCTCCGGGTTCATGCCAATGGCCTGCTGACCAAACCAAACCAGATTGCCCGCAGACAGATCCGTGGTCACATTTTCCGTAAAGATCCGGGCAAATTCCGAAGCATTCATCAGGTGCTTGAGCTGCAGGCATTCTTTCGCCACCGCCACA
Organism: Lawsonibacter sp.; assembly: GCA_045534105.1. Classification (GTDB taxonomy): domain Bacteria; phylum Bacillota; class Clostridia; order Oscillospirales; family Oscillospiraceae; genus Lawsonibacter. Next base: position 4,978 of record JAZSJB010000048.1, read on the forward strand.
AGGAAGTCCTGCTGGATCTTCATGCGGCCGGAATCACCGATCTGGAATTTGCCATATTTCCCGTTGTTCTTGCGCCAGCGAATGACCTGCATGGCGTCCTCGCCGGACAACTTGCGTTCCCCCTTGTCCTGGTGGATATGCAGGTCCTGATAGGGATCGTCATAGTGCATGTCATAAGGCACATCAAAGGTGACCCCGCCGATGGCGTCCACCAGCTCGCCCACCGCGTCCCACTCCACCATCACATAGAAGTCAGGCAGGATGCCGGTCAGCTTGCCCACATGGATCTTCAGGGCGGTCATACCCTTTTCCACCTGTGTTTCTTTTTCCTTACCCTTGTAATAGTTGTATACGGTATTAAGTTTTTTGTTGTTCCAACTGACATTAACCATGGTATCCCGAGGCAGGCTCATGGCATCCAGCGTCTTGCCCCTGGTATCATAAGTGGCCAGAATCATGGTATCGGTGTTGCCACCACCGCCGGTGTCCTTACCGACCACGAGAAAGGTATATACACCACTGCGCCGCCCGCTTGTCCCCACCTGCGTGGCACTGGCAGACACATCTCCACCGGAGGGAAGTGGTGGAATATCCGGGCGCCGCACAAACAGGCTGTAAACGGCCCAGAGCAGCAGGATAACGACACACACTGCTGCCGTGATCCGAAAAAGGCGGTAGCGCCTGCGTTCCACTTCACTCAACTCGGCCAGCCAGGCGCGATAACGCTGCCGCCAGCTTCCATCTGTTTGATGCGACATATTCCCTCTCCTCAGTTCCCGTGGTCTAGCCAATCCCGGGCCGCCTGGGTGTTTCGGTGCACCGGGTTGCCCCGCTGCTTCATCTCTTCAATGGTCATATCCATGCCCATGAGCAGTGCCTTGTCCATATCTTCATAGGCCAGCGCACGCAAAGGCTCCACACCATCGAAATCCCGGGTGGGCTCTATGTAGTCAGCCAGATAGATGACCTTCTCCAGCATGGACATATCCGCCTTACCGGTGGTGTGCCAGAAGATGGCCTGATACACCTGTTCATCTTCTCCAAAAATATGCTTTGCAATACATGCCCCGGTCTTGGAATGCAGCAGCTTTACCGCCCGCTGCTCTAACTCGTCCAGCTCCACACCGTATTTCCTGCACAGTCCCAGCTGTTGATCCAGTTCCAGATACTTGGTACAGTCGTGGAGAATGGCCGCCCGGCGGGCTGTCATTTCATCCACGCCCCAGCGCCTGGCAAGGCGCACCGCCTCCTCTTCTGTCCCCTTAATGTGAGCAATACGCTTGGCCCGCACCATGGAGTAAGAGCAGGCCCGCAGCTCAGGCAGGTCAAGATGCTTTAAATCAGCTTGCGTCCCATACAAGCGGTTCAGCAGGATATAACCGTACACCGCCTCACAAAGATACTCGCTGCCCGCCCCCTGCTCCAATCGCTGCCGAAGTTGCGTGGATGAGATCTCTACCAGTCCTGGTAGAGTGATGGTGGTCATTCGGGCGTTGTATTTCTCCTGCAGGAATCTGCGCTGGGGGGCAAACAGTTCCTCCCCATCCTGTTCGGTGCGTCCGAAAGCGCAGATCCCGGCCAGTTCCATAATCTTCTCCGGCTCATGCCAGTTCTGGAGGGTCAGGAACATATCCGTGCCCATCAGCAGCCACAGCTCTGCCTCCGGGTACAGGGCCTTCATGGCGTTCAGTGTGTCGGAGGTGTAACTCTTCCCCTCCCGGCACAGCTCCATATCGGACACCTGCACCACACCCTGCATGTTCAGGTTATCCGCCATAAGCCGCACCATGTCCAGCCGCTGCTGCGCCGTGGGTGAGCTCTCCGGCAGCTGCTTGTGGGGTGGCGTGGCCGCCGGAATGAGAATAAGTTTGTCCAGTCCGAGTACCTGTGCCGCGGTTTTCGCCGCTGCCATGTGGCCTAGATGCGGCGGGTTAAAGGTGCCGCCATAAATTCCGATTTTCAAGGGTATCACCTCTCCTGTGCCGAGGTTGTTGAGCCGTTACTTCGTGTTCTTTTTCTTATCCTGCACCAGAACGATCTTATCTTTCTTGTCCTTCCTGTGACTGGGCCGGTACAGCACAAACTTGGTGCCGATAACCTGCACCACCTCGCTGCGGGTCAGAGGGGCCAGCTGATCGGCTACCTCTCGGGCAGTCATAAGGGCGTTTTCCAGCACACGGCCCTTGATCAATTCCCGAGCCTCCAGGGCATCGTTGGCCTGCTTGAGCAGGTTCTCTCCGATGCCGTCCTTGCCCACGATGAGGATGGTGTCGATGCCGTTGGCCAGTCCCCGCAGCTGGGCGCGCTGCTTGCTTGTTAAATCAGACATAAGTTGCTCCTTGTTATTTCTTCAAATATTCTTCCAGCTTGACCTTGAAAGCCTCCAGTGCCCGTCCCCGGTGGGAGATGGCGTTCTTTTCCTCCGCGCTCAGCTGGGCAAAGGTCTTTTTCAGATGGGGGATAAAAAATACAGGGTCATAACCAAAGCCCCCCTCCCCCACGGGAGCAAAGGCGATGGTGCCGGGGCATTCCCCCCGGGCGGAGATCACGTCCCCGTTGGGAAAACAGCAGGTGATGACACTAACGAACTTCGCCGTGCGAGGTCCGTGGATGCCACGCATATTTTCCAGCAGCAGCCGGGTGCGGCCCATATCGTCCAGCCCCTCGCCCCCGTAGCGGGCAGAATAGACACCGGGAGCGCCCTGCAGAGCATCCACACACAGACCGGAATCGTCGGCAATGGCGGGCAGTCCGCTGGCCTGCATGACCGCTTGGGCTTTGAGCAGGGAGTTTTCCTCAAAGGTAGTTCCCGTCTCCTCCACGTCAATGTCCACGCCGGCCTCAGCTTCGGAGCAAACCTCGATCCCAAGCTGGTTGAGAATGGCATTCATCTCCACCAGTTTCTTTTTATTCTTGCTCGCCAGCACCAACTTCATATAAACGTCCTCTCCTTTACAGGTCGACACCCAGAATCTCTTTCTGGATAGACTGCAGCTGCTTGATGCCCTTTTCACACAGACGGACCAACTCCTGCTGCTCGGCCAGGGTGAAGGGGCGCTCTTCTCCGGTACCCTGAATCTCAATGAGTCTGCCCTGATCGTCCATGACGCAGTTCAGATCCACCATGGCGGCGGAGTCCTCCTCATAGCACAGATCCAGCATAGGCTCGTTGTCCACAATACCCGCGGACACGGCGGCCACATAGCCGCTGATGGGGTATTCGGCCAGCTGTCCGTTTTCCATCATCTTTTTGAAGGCCAGCATCATGGCCACAAAGCCGCCGGTGATGGAGGCGGTACGGGTACCGCCGTCACCTTGCAGCACATCGCAGTCAATGGTAATATTCCACGGACCAAGCTTCTTCATATCCACCACGGAACGCAGGGCGCGGCCGATGAGCCGCTGGATCTCCGCGCTGCGGCCGTTGAGCTTCAGCTTGGAAATATCGCGGCGGGAGCGCTCACGATTGGCACGGGGCAGCATGGAATATTCGGCGGTGACCCAGCCCTCCCCCTCGGGGACATGGCGGGGCGGCTTGTCTTCCACACTGGCGGTACACAGCACATGGGTGTTGCCGCAGCGGATCAGGCAGGAGCCTTCGGCAAACTTGTTAATGTGGGGTATGATCTCAATGGGACGCAGAGCGTCATTTGTTCTTCCGTCAATTCGGGACATAGTAAAACTTCCTTTCTCTTATCCAGGCAGGAACACGTCCGCGCCCAATACAAACAGAATGCTGATTAGAATCAGCAAGGCCCCCACCAAACGGCTGATGGTATGGGCACGCTGCTGGCTGAACCTCCCCCAGAAACGCTCATACCGTTCCGGATGACCATAGAGGTGGATTCCCAACACCAAAACGGTGATATAAACGATACGAATGATCCAGTTCCGCATTCTATCCTCCGCTCTTAAATCAGCGCCTGCGCAAATTCCAGTGCGTCAAAGGGCTGCAGGTCGTCGATACCCTCGCCCACACCGGCGTACTTCACCGGCACGCCCAGCTCCTGAGCGATGGCGATGGCGATACCTCCCTTGGCGGTGCCGTCCAACTTGGTGAGGACGATACCAGTGATGCCGGCAGCTTCTTT
>JAZSJB010000008.1:0-9756 GCA_045534105.1 Lawsonibacter sp.
AGCTTGCGCTGGGGCAGCTTGCCGGGGATGGTTTCGCTCAAAGACCGGCGGGGGTCAGCGGCGCCGGTGACACGCATGGCCTGATGGACATAGGCACGGCCACTGAGGGGGTCGCGGATACAGCCGCCGATACAGGTTGACGCGCCGCCGATGGGGGCGCTCCCCGTGGGGTTGTTGTGGGTCTCGTTCTTGAACATGAGCAGCCAGTCCTGCTCCTTGCCGTCCACGGTAGCGGGGACGTGGATGGAGCAGGCGTTGATCTCCTCGCTCTCGTCCAGTTCGGGCAGCAGGCCGCGCTTTTTCAGCGTCTTAGCGCCGATGGTGGCCAGATCCATCAGGGTCTGGGGCCGCTTGGCGGCCTTCTCCTCACCATACACCTCCACACGAGCGGCGAGATACCGCTCGTAGGCGGCTTTGACGGTGGGATCGGTGATTTCCACGCTGTCAATGTGGGTGGAGAAGGTGGTGTGGCGGCAGTGGTCGGACCAGTAGGTGTCCACCAGACGCACCTCGGTAATGGTGGGGTCGCGCTTTTCCTCATCCCGGAAGTAGGCCTGCAGGAATTTCAGGTCGTCCAGATCCATGGCAAGGCCCAGCTTGGACAGCAGGTCGGCAAGACCGACCTCGTCCAGGGTGGTGAAGCCGGTGACGGTGGCCACGGAGTCGGGAATGTCATATGTACGGACCAGGGTCTCGGGCTTGTCCATAGAAGCCTCACGGCTTTCCACGGGGTTGATGAGATAGCCGCGGATCTTGCCCATGTCGCTGTCAGACAGCTCGCCCTCCAGCAGGTAGACCTTGGCATAGGCGATCAGGGGACGGTCCACACCGGCCATGAGCTGGATGCACTGGGCACAGGAGTCGGCCCGCTGGTCAAACTGACCGGGCAGGGCCTCTACCGCCAGCACACTGTGGGTGTAAGCGGGGACGGGATAGTTCTCTTCGTAGACCACGTCAACCTGAGGCTCGGAGAACACGATGCCCTTGGCCTGCTCATAAATGGCAGGGTCGATCTGGTCGGCATCGTACCGGTTCAGGATGACTACGCTTTTCAGGGCAGTGACACCAAGCTGCTCACGCAGCTGGGTGCACAGGCCCTGCGCCTCCACGTCAAAACCGGTTTTTTTCTGAGAATAGCAGCGGAAAACACTCATGTCCATTCCTCCATATGTGAAAGGTTTCTTTTTCTCTTATTGGTCCATTCCGAAAAATATATTGGCTCGGGTGGGGGTCAATTCAAGGTCGGTGTCCGGCCGAATGAGCACGCTGCCCCGTTTAAAGCACAGGGGTACCATGGGTACTTGCTGAGTCAACAGGGAACAAAGCCGGGACGCGGCCTGCTGCCGCCCCTCCTCCGGAGCGGACAGGAAGGAGTGCAGCAAACGGTCCCCCCCGCTGCTGTGCCAGCGGCTGTAATTCAGTGTGCCGCCGCTTGACAGCAGGGAGGTCAAATCAAAGTCAGCGGTAAGGCTGACCTCGCTCAGATACAGATCAAACCGCCCATCGGCAAGGGCGCTGAGGTAATCGGCCCAGGACAGGGCGGATACGGTGACGGTCAGCCCCGCCTGCTCCAACTGACGGGCAATAAGCTGGGCTGCGGTGACGCGGCTGCTATTCTCACGATTGACGATGAGGGTGAGTTCCCGGCCGGTCAGACCCGCCTGATCCACCAGGGTCCGGGCGGTATCGGGACCGGGCAGTCGGCGGACAAGAGACTCGTCATAGAAGGGGGATGCCGGGTGGACGGGCAGGGCGGAGGCCCGGGCGTGGCCGGACCAGGCTGTGGAGACAAGAACATCGCGGTTCACAGCGGCAGCAACAGCCCGGCGGGCACCGGCGGAGGCCAAAGGCCCTCTTGCGGTGTGGAAACCCAGATACACAAGAGACGTAGTGTCGTGGTCCACAGTGGTATAAGTACCGGAGTAGCCCGGTGAGTCGGTAGCGGTCAAATCTGTGCGGATAAGGGAGATGTCGCCCCGGGCAAAGGCGGAGGTCAGCTCCCGGGTCCGGGTGACGCTGGTCAGGGGGATGGTGGCCGCCGCGCCAGTTCGGGGGACGAGGGACAGCTCGTCCTCGCCGTTGGTGGTCAGCATATAGGGGCCGGTGCCCAACGGATGCGTTCCCGTGTCCAGGACAATGGGGATGTCCAGCAGGGCGGGCAGACCGGTGTTGGGGCGGGACAGGGTGACGACCAGCTGGTGGTCGCCCTGAGCGGCGATAGAGGATATGCAGGAAAAGCGCCCAGAGTAGGGAGAGGTTCTGGTCTGGGCCAGTTCCAGAGACTGGACGGCGTGGGAGGCAGTGAGGGGCGTACCATCGGAGAAGGTCACGTCCCGGCGCAGAGTAAAGGTCCAGACAAGACCGTCAGGGGTGACTTCGTAGGTGTCGCACAGCACATTGTGGGCAACGAAGGACGTGTCCAGTTGAAACAGTCCCTCATAAATCAGGGGGGTGAGAGTAAGATTGACCTGGTCATCGCTTAAAATGGGGTGAAAGCTCTGCCCCTCGTAGATGGCCAAGGTGAGGGGCTGAGTGCCGGCCGGTTCCGGGCGTGAGGAGTCCGGCTGGGACAGGGACTGGTCCGGGGGGGCGGGCAGCTGGTAGCAGGAAGTCAGAGACAGAACCAGGCCCAGGACCAGTATGCAGTTGAGCCATGGTCGTTTGGCCATAGTCATCTCCCTTTATTCGGTCAGTTGGATCATAGAAGCCATACTGCCCCGCCGGTCGCCCAGCAGGCGGTGGGACCAGTACAGGTCGTCCCGGCAGGTGGTGCAGTGGTCCGATACGGAAATATGGTTCTCTTCCAGACCGGCACAGACCAGAGTGTTTTGAATAATACCTTTTAGATCCACGTGGAACTTACTGTTGGGCAGCAGCTCGATAAAAGGCGCAGCCAGGCCGCCCAAAGCGGCAGTCATAGCATCGGGCACATCCGCATGGGTCTCAAAACAGCACTTGGAAATGGATGGGCCGATGGCGCACAGGATCGTACCCGGGTCACAGCCATAGTCCCTTGTCATTTGCTCCACTGCCCGCACGGCGATGGACAGGGCGGTACCCCGCCAGCCGGAATGAACAGCGGCGATACAGCGTCGCACAGGATCGTACAGCAGGACAGGGACACAGTCGGCGGAAAAGACGGTCAGGCACAGGCCGGGCACGTCAGTGATCAGTCCATCTGCATCCCAAGGGGCGGGAGCGATCAGGTCCATACCTGCATCCGAAGCGGTTACCGGCTGTACATGGTCCCGGTGGACCTGACGGGTTTTCACAAGACCGTCGTACCGTGCGCCAATAGCGGTGCAGAACAGGCGGAAGTTTTCCCGCACGCAGGCAGGATCGTCTCCCCGGTTGTAGCCCAGGTTCAGTCCGGCGCAAGAGCCTTGGCTTACGCCGCCCGGACGGGTGGAAAAGCCGTGGGCAACGCCGCCGGTGCGATCCAGTTGGTCACAGGACAGGAAGGAAATGCCTCGTGCCGTTTTTAAGGTAAAGGACATAGCGGTGTTCTCCTATCCCATATAAAAATTACAACTATATATTCTATAATAAAATGAAGCATCTTTCAAGGCGCAAGGAAGGAGAAATGCGCAATTCTTTTGGGGGGGAAATGGGGCGGTTTACACATATCCATAGATTCCTCGCACCGAAACCTCGCCTGTGGAAACGGCCTGGGTGCTTCCGTCGGGAAACTCCACCAGCAGGCGGAAGTCTTCGTCGATGCCGGTAGCAAACGCGTCCCGGCAGGAGGCGGGGGTAATCAGACGCACCGGGTTGCCCACGGTCAGGCAGTCGGAGCGGTACTGCTTCAAGTAGGCATCCTTGTCATTGGGGAAGCGGGTGTACATCCGGTCCAGAGCACGGATGATCTCCACAGTCAGGGTGGCCCGGTCCACGGGTTGGCCCAGCTCCATGCGCAGAGAGGTGGCTATGGAACGCAGATCCTCCGGGAAGTCCTGGTCAGTGTGGTCCACGTTTACGCCGATGCCCACAACCAGATAGTCCAGCGCACCTGTTTTTTGGTCCAGGCCCAGCTCTGTGAGAATGCCGCACAGCTTTTTGCCGTTCAGGACAAGATCGTTGGTCCATTTGATCCGGGGACGCACGCCACAGACGGACTGGATACCGTCGCATACGGCCACGGCGGCCCAGGCGGTGAAGTTGACCACGTCTTCCGGGGGGAGCGCGGGACGCAGCAGGGCGGACAGGTACAGACCGCGGTCCTGGGGGGAGTGGAAGGTGCGGCCGGCCCGGCCGCGGCCAGAGCTCTGATGGTCGCTGAGAATGACAAGGCCCTCCTCGGTGCCCAGGGTAGCCCGACGCTTTGCCTCGTTATTAGTGGAGTCCACACTGTCCATACACAGGAGCCGGCTGCCCACCCGGCAGCCCCGGAGGGCAAGGGTCATATCCAGTGGTACGCTGTTCATTCTGTTCCCTCCCGAAACCTTGCTGTTTCTATTATTATAAAGCATCTTGCGCTCTGCGTCCAGCGGCATATTCCAAGGCCCTGTCCCATACACTGGAATAAAACGCAGGAAAGGGTGGCAGGTATGGCGTATGAAAATGAGCGCTCCCGCGGCGGGGCGGCCCACATGGTCACGCTGGAGGAACGGGAACGTCTGTGCATATCCGGGGTGGAGGAAGTGGAGAGCTTTGACGAGAACACCATCGTTATGGTCACAGTGGCCGGGGAACTGGTGGTGCGGGGAAGCGGTCTGCATATCGAGCAGCTCAGTCTGGACGGGGGGCAGCTGCAGGTGGAGGGTCAGGTGGAGTCTTTGACCTATGAGGAAGACAGGGGAAGTCGGGGTGGATTGCTGTCCCGGCTGTTTGGCTGAGCATGGGTGTATCCGTTCAGGAACAGGGGTGGGCCATGCTGCAGGCCCTGCTCCTGGGTGGGACGGCCGGCGTGATGTATGACCTGTTCCGCATTCTCCGGGTGCGTGTGCCGGTGCGTTTGCTGGGCAGCCTGCTGGACTTTGTATTCTGGGTTTGTGTGACGGGAATGCTGTTTTTTTGGTCATTGGATGCCTGGGGCGGCTGGATCCGCTTTTATGGGGCGGCAGGGCTGCTTGCGGGGGGTGGGATCTACTTCTGGATCTTCAGCGCAGCACTGCTGAAATTGGGGTATCACGCCGCAGATCTGATCACCATTGGGTGCCGTTTGGCACTTTTGCCCATGTATGGACTGATTTTCCTGGTGAAAAAAATGAAAAATTTTGCAAAAAACCGCTTTCATTATGGACGCAAATGGTATAAAATAAATCAGATAACTGAGGAAATGGCCAAAACAGAACGCCGAAAGGCGGCACGTCAGTCCGGAGGTGCGTCTGATGCAACTCAAAAAGGCAGGTTTTCTGACCAAGCTCGTGGTGCTCGCGCTGCTGATCTATATGGCAACGTCCCTGCTGAATCTGCGCACCCAGCTCCAGAATCATCTGGAGACAAAGGATGCCCTGTCCGCTCAGGTGGAGCAGCTGGCCCAGGAGAACACCCAGCTGGCCGATGCCATCCAGAACAAGGACGACCCGGACGTGCTGGAGGCCGTAGCCCGGGACAAGGGCTTCGTCAAGGCGGGCGAAAAGCTGTTCGTGGACGTGGCTAACTGACTGTTTCCCGGTTTACCATCACAAGGAGGATTTGTCGGTCAATTATGGAGTTTGGTGTAGGTTCCATCGTAGAGGGGAAAGTGACTGGTATCACAAAATTTGGAGCGTTTGTGTCCCTGCCCGGAGGAAAGTCCGGACTGGTGCACATCTCCGAGATCGCTTATTCCTATGTAAGCGAAGTGTCCGAATTTCTGCAGGAGGGGCAGGAGGTCAAGGTCAAGGTGATTGGCATTGACGAGTCCAACCGGATCAATCTGTCCATCAAAAAGGCGACAGAGCCACCCCCCAAGCCGGTAGGTACATCTGCCCCGGGCGGTCGTGCACCCCGGACATATAATAACAATGCTGGTCCGGCCAGAGGCGGCAATTTTGCCCCCCGTCCCGCAGCAAGCAAGGAGCCTATGGATTTTGAAGACCGGCTCAAGCAGTTTATGCAGTCCTCGGACAGTAAATTGTCCGAGCTGCGCTACATTGAAAAAAAAGGCAGCTCCCGCAGGGGCGGCGGCCGCAGATAAGCAGACGTTCAGACCGCGCGGTTCAGACCGCGCGGTCTTTTTGTAAAAAAAGACGCTCTCATCAGAGAGCGTCTACGCAAGGAGAATAGAATGAACAGATGTTGCGCGGGAAAGTGTCATTGGCTTGAGCTGCAGGAAAATAATACCATTTATCCCCGAGCTGGTCAATGGGAACCTTTGTCGAACTGTGGCGGTTGTCAAAATAGATAGATTAAGCGGGTGGATTGCTTGTATTTTTTAAAAAATTCACAAATAGATAGTGCAAAAGGAGAGTGGCTGTGGTATACTGTGTTCAAGCAGAGGACTTTCCCTGCAAACCCATACCCGCCCCATCCGGGGTGAAAGGAGCTGACACGCATGAAGTTTACGTTCACAGACAAAAAGGTCAACCTGCCCAATTCTGTCCACGCCTACGCCGAAAAAAAGGTGGGCAAGCTGGACCGCTACTTCCGGGAGGATACCGCCGCATCTGTCACATTCAGTGTGGAGAAGGACCGCAATAAGGTGGAGATCACCATCCGGTCCGGCGGAACCATCCTGCGCGTGTCGGAGAGCACCTCTGATATGTTCGCTTCCATCGACTCCGCAGTGACTATGCTGGAGCGTCAGATCCGCAAGAACAAGACTCGCCTGGAAAAACGCCTGCGCCAGGGGGCCTTTGAGCGCACGGTGGACGAGGAGAGCTCCTTTGCTCCTGTGACGGAGGAAGGGGAGTACGAGATCGTCCGCACCAAGACCTTCCCCATTAAGCCCATGACACGGGACGAGGCTATCCTGCAGATGAACCTGCTCAGCCATAACTTCTACGCGTTTAAAGATGAAGCGGCTGGTGGAGCGTTCGCAGTGGTTTACCGCCGCAACGACGGCGGCTACGGCCTGATTGAAGACGAGGGCTGACACAAAAGATCCACAGCGGGCACAGCGAATGCTGTGCCCGCTGCTTTATTCCCGGTGCACTTCTGCCTGAAAAACCGGCGAAAAGGATCCCTCCCGGGGGACAATGAAGGGGAATTGAAATTTATTGTTTTTTGCCAGGAAAAACTTGCATTTTTCTATCCGGTAGGGTATAATCCTATCACATCCACGCACAAGTGTTCTTGTCCTGTGGACAAAACCTTGTATTTTATCTGTGAAGGAGAAATCAATCATGAAAAAATTTCTTGCTCTTGCCCTGTCCGGTGTTATGATGCTGGGCCTGCTGGCCGGCTGCGGCCAGACCGGTACCGCCTCCGGTTCCGGTGAGACCGGCGAGAAGATCGTCAAGATCGGCGTATACGAGCCCACCTCCGGCGACTCCGCTTCCGGCGGTAAGAAGGAAGTCCTGGGTATGCAGTACGCCAATGTTGAGACCCCCACTGTCAGTGTGAACGGTGAGGAGTACAAGATCGAGCTGGTCATTTCCGACAACGGCTCTTCCACCGAGAAGGCTCCCACCGCCGCCTCCAATCTGGTTGACGCGGGCGTGGCTCTGGTTCTGGGTTCCTATGGTTCCGGCGTTTCCATGGCCGGCGGCCCCATCTTCAACGATGCCGGCTTGGCTGCCATCGGCGTGACCTGCACCAACCCCAACGTCACTGCCGGCAACGACTACTACTACCGCATTTGCTTCCTGGACAACTTCCAGGCTGAGGTTCTGGCCAACTTCGCCATGGATAAGTTTGATGCCGACGTGGCTTACCTGCTGGGCGAGACCGGTAACGAGTATGACCAGGGTTTGGTGGCCTTCTTTGAGCAGGTGTTCACCGCCGCCGGCGGCACCGTCATTAAGAAGTCCTTCCCCACCAACAACTCTGACTTCACCACTTACCTGAACGAGGCCAAGGATGCCGGTGCTGACGTGATCTTCACCCCTGTGTCCATTGCCTACGCCACCCAGATCGTCACTCAGGCTGCTTCTCTGGGTATCACTGCCCCCATTCTGGGTTCTGACACTTTGGATGACAACATGGTTCTGGAGGCTGCCAAGGGCACCGACATCCAGCTGTATGTGTCCACCTTCTATCAGGAGGGCGGCTCTCCCGAGTTTGACGCCGGCATTAAGAACTACATCAACACCAACAGCACCGCCAAGGACGCCAACGGCGGCAACGACACCATCTCCGCTGTGACCGCTATGGGATATGACGCTTACTATGTGGCGCTGGAGGCCATCAAGGCCGCCAACAGTGTGGAGCCTGAGGCCATCAAGGCTGCTCTGGGCGGCGTGACCTACACTGGCGTGTCCGGCGACATCGCCTTTGATGAGATCGGCGACGCCATCCGCGATACTGCATACATCAAGACCGCCAACACCGCTGACGGTACCTGGGCTCTGGAGACTGTCCAGAAGGCCGGCTAAACCGCACCGTAATAACAACACGCTGCTTGGCGGGGGCATTGTGCCCCCGCCAAGCGTTGCTTAAAAAACCGTTGGGCTGCCTCGAAAAAAGCCGAGGCATCGGCTCGTTTCGAGATGGCCCAAATACAGAAAAAGGGAGGCTCTTATGGAATATATCATTTCCGTCCTGCTCTCCGGTATCTCGGTGGGCGGACAGTATGCCCTGATCGCCATCGGCTATACCATGGTGTACGGCATCCTGCGCCTGATCAACTTTGCCCATGGCGATGTGTTCATGGTGGCCGGCCTGATGGGCATCTACCTGTCGGCCAGCATGCCCCTGTACGTGGCACTGCCTCTGGTCATCGCACTGACGGCGGTGTTGGCATTCTGCATTGAACGCGTGGCCTACAAGCCCCTGCGCTCCGCTCCCCGTATGTCGGTTATGATCTCCGCCATCGGCGTGAGCTATCTGCTGCAGAACACTGCCACCTACATCACCGGTGCCCAACCTATGACATACCCCTCCATTCCCTTCCTGTCCGACACGGTGGTCATCGCCGGTACGCCAACCAAGTGGGCGGTACTGCTGACCCCGGTGTTGGTGTTGGTACTGGTCATCGGCCTGACCCAGCTGATCAACCACACCAAGGTGGGCATGGCAATGCGTGCGGTGTCCAAGGATTTTGAGACCGCCCAGCTCATGGGCATCAAAATCAACAACATCATCTCCGTCACCTTTGTCATCGGATCTTTGCTGGCGGCGGTGGGCTCTGTCCTGTACTTTACCAACTACAGTGCCGTTACCCCAACAATCGGTGCTCTGCCCGGCCTAAAGGCTTTTGTGGCGGCGGTGTTCGGCGGCATCGGATCCATCCCCGGGGCTGTGATCGGCGCGTTTATCATTGGCATCTGTGAGACGATCATCAAGGGCCTGCCTGCTGCGTGGGATGTGTCCGTGTTTTCCGATGCGTTTACCTTTGCGCTTCTCATCATCGTGTTGGTGTTCAAACCCACCGGCCTGTTTGGTGAGAAGGCTACGGACAAGGTTTAAGGAGGTTTTGTTATGCTGCAACAGAAAAACAAATATCAAACCTTGCTCCGCTCCCTCATGGGCATTTCCGGCCTGCTGCTCCTTGTGGTCCTGCTGGAAAACATCACGGCGATGATTCCCGGAATGCCTGCCATTTTCCAGCCTACCAGCCAGCTGTTTACCGTGCTGAAAGAGGGTGGTGTTTACTCTCTAGTGGCAGTGTCCATGAACCTGCTGAACGGCTTTACCGGTCTGTTCTCCCTGGGTCAGGCGGGCTTTATGCTG
>JAZSJB010000073.1:0-9093 GCA_045534105.1 Lawsonibacter sp.
CCACGCTCAGCCACTACAATCCCTCCGATGCGCCCCACCCCGCCCACGCGGGCGACCTGCCCCCCCTGCTGTCCAACGGTGGCGAGGCCTATCTGTCCGTACTCACCGACCGGTTCCGTATTGAAGATGTGTTGGGCCGCACCGTGGTCATCCACAGTGGTCCGGACGACTTCCGCTCCCAGCCTGCCGGAAACGCGGGGACCAAGATCGCCTGCGGCGTCATCCAAACCGTATAAAAAATGCCGGACATCAGTTGTCCGGCATTTTTTATGCACTTCCCCTACACCCCTCCCCAAAAAGTAGCAGCCCGTTGCTTTTTTCTCACTTATATACTAAAATGGGTATATTGGTATTTTATCGCCTGTTTGGGAGGAACCCTGTATGTCCAAAGTCCTGACAATATTGCGTAACTGCCGCCCCGTTCGCATTCTGGCGTGGGTTACCCTGCCCCTGTTCCCTCTTTTGTGCCTGCTCATCATGGACCTGATGAACTTTGGCGGTCACCCCTCTTATGTTCTGCAGTTTGCCGAAAACTTCCCCGGCGCACTCACCTTTGAGGTGCTTGTGACCGGCCTTTTGTTTGTCGTACTGCTTCTGTTGTGCCGCCGGGCCGCTGCGGCCTGCGGCATCCTGGGTGCGGTATCCCTCATTTGTTCTTATGTAAACTTCACAAAGGCCGCTCTGAACGGCGACCACTTCATGCCCCAGGACATTCTCATGCTGTCCAACGCCGGAGAGCTGACCAGCTTCATCAGCGGCAAGCTGCCGATCCTGTTCTGGCTGGGCGGGGCAGCGTTGCTGCTCTGGGTCCTCTTTCTGGCCGTGATGGGTACGGCCCTGCCTCTGAAATCCTTCATTCGGCTGCCCGCAGCTTTGTTGCTGGTGGTGTGCGCATGGCTGCCCTGCTCCAATATCGATAAAGCCGACGTGCTGCTGGGCAGGTTCGGTATGTCCGTATTTGACTCGGCCCTGCAAAGTTCCAACTACAACGCCAACGGCTTTGTAGGTGCCTTTACCGTCAATCTGCTCAGCCTCAACGTGCAGGAGCCGGACAGCTACTCCCAGGAGCTGATCCGTGACTGTCTTTCCGCCTATGAGACCACTCCCGCCAAGGAGGATGCAGAGCCGTTTGATGTGGTCGTGATCCTCAGCGAGAGCTTTTTTGACGCGCGTATTTTGGAGGGAGTCACCTTTTCGGAAAATCCCCTGGAAAACTACGATCGTCTGCGCAAAAGCAAGCGGTGTTACAGCGGCAGCCTCTACACCACCGCCATCGGCGGCGGGACCGTGCGCCCGGAGTTTGGCGTGCTCACCGGCCTGACCTGCGACTACGTGCCCAGTGTCCCCACCCCTTACCGTTATATCACCCAGGATATCTCCACCTATGTATCCAATTACCGGGACGCGGGCTACAACACCATGGCCCTACACCCCTACAACAAAAAATTCTACTCCCGGGACAGTGCCTACGGCCACATTGGCTTTGACCAGTTCTTCGGCCAGGACGAGATGACCCAGATGGTGTACTCAGAGTATAAGCGCGGCTACGTCACTGACGAGAGCACCATGCACGCCATCCAGAAATGTGTGGATGAGTCTCAGGCCCCCGCCTTTCTCTTCGCCATCACTATGCAGAACCACCAGCCCTATGACGGCATCGACCCATCCCTCATCCAGGTGGAGGTCTCCTCAGACCGCCTGTCCCAACCTGCCCTGACCGCCCTGACCACCTACACCCAGGGTCTTTATGACGCGGATCAGATGCTGGGAGGGCTGGCCAAATGGGTGGACGAGCGGGAGCGGCCCACGGTATTGGTCTTTTTCGGAGATCACATGCCTACTCTGGGTTCCAACTATCTGGCCTACAACGAGAGCGGACTGTTCAACTCCTGGGACGGACTGACCCAGGATGAGCTGTTGGCCATGTACGCAACACCCTTTCTCATCTACTCCAACCGTCAGCTGGATGGCGGTCTGTTTGAGCAAAACACGGACAATGTCATTTCGGACTATAACCTGCTCAACGCCGTGGCCCTGTCCACCGGCATTTCTCGCACCTCCTATATGAACCTGCTGCTGGATTTTTATCGCACCACCCCCATTTACAACGTGCGGTTGGGCATGGAACTCACCGACGCCATTACCCCCTTCGCCGGCGCCATGGAGCAGATCACCTACGACCGGGTCTTTGGAGAAAATTACTCCGCCCAAAGTGTTGGCACACAAGGAAAATCTTGACTTCCCTCTTGGATGAGAGTATGATTTTGTATATGTCCGAAAAGAAGGAGCTTTCCCCATGATGACTCTCGAACGATTCAAATCCGCCCGCAGCGTGCTGCAGGGTGTGATTTTGGAAACGAATTTGATCTATTCCCCCGCCCTGTCCCGCACCTGCGGCAACAGCGTCTACCTCAAGCCGGAAAATATGCAGATCACCGGTGCCTACAAGATCCGCGGCGCTTACTACAAAATCAGCACCATGTCTGATGAGGATAAGGCCCGGGGGCTTATCACCGCCTCCGCCGGCAACCACGCCCAGGGCGTGGCCTACGCCGCTCAGGCCGCCGGTGTGAGTGCCACCATCGTTATGCCCACCACCACCCCTCTGGTCAAGGTAAACAACACCAAGGATTATGGCGCCAACGTGCTGCTGCATGGCGAGACCTTTGACGATGCTGCCGCCAAGGCCATGCAGTTATCCAAAGATGAGGGGTTGACCTACATCCCCCCCTTCAACGATTTGGATGTAGCAACCGGTCAGGGCACCATTGCCTATGAGATCTTCCAGTCCCTGCCTGATGTGGATGTGATCCTGGTCCCCATCGGCGGGGGCGGACTTGCTGCGGGTGTATCCACACTGGCCAAGCTTCTCAATCCCCATGTAAAGGTCATCGGTGTGGAGCCTGCGGGCGCGGCCTCCATGAAGGCAAGCCTTGACGCGGGCCATGTGGTCACTCTTCCCGGCGTGTCCACCATTGCCGATGGTGTGGCTGTCAAGACCCCCGGGGATTTGGTCTTCCCCTACATCCAGCAGAATCTGTACGGCATCATCACCATTGATGACAGCGAGCTGGTGGACGCCTTCCTGGATGTCATGGAAAAGCACAAGATGGTAGTGGAAAACGCCGGACTTCTTACCGTAGCCGCCCTGCACCACCTGGACTGCCGGGAGCAAAATGTGGTCAGCGTCCTGTCGGGTGGAAACATGGACGTGATCACCATGTCCTCTCTGGTGCAGCATGGCCTCATCAAACGGGGCCGCATTTTCACCTTCTCCGTTCAACTGCCTGACCGGCCCGGCGAGCTGCTGCGGGTGGCGGAGATTGTGGCCCGCCAGAACGGCAACATCATCAAGCTTGACCACAATCAATTTATAAATATCAACCGCCAGTCCGGGGTGGAACTGAAAGTCACACTGGAGGCCTTTGGACATGAGCACAGGCAGGCTATCCTGGACGCCATGCATCAAGCAGGTTACGATGCCCACGTAGTACTGACACAGGAGTTTTATCCCTCCTGATCCCTCCCGGCAGCCGGAGCAAATGCTCCGGCCACCGGGTATCTCAAACGCGGCAGGCGGCCGGAAGGTCCGGGCCGCAGGGCGGTCCGGGACATGACCTTGGAGCAGCCCGGCCTGCGGCGCCACGCGGGGGCGCCCCATCATCCGCGTGCTGTATCCTATGCCGTCACCCCGTCCCCCGCTACATCATATACATACCGGCGTGGCCCTCGCCCGCCCCGGAAAGGAACGATGACCCATGATCAAGATCGCCCCCTCCATCCTTTCGGCTGACTTTGCCAATCTGGAGCGCGACATCAACAAAATTGCCACCGCCGACTATGTCCACGTTGACGTGATGGATGGTGCCTTTGTGCCCAATATGTCCATCGGTATCCCGGTGGTTCAGTCTCTGCGCAAGTGTACTGACATGTTTCTGGACGTGCACCTGATGATCGAAAAGCCCGTGCGCTATGTGGAACAGTTTGCCAAGGCGGGAGCTGATCTCCTGTCCATCCATTTGGAAGCGGACCATCCCACCCGCATTGCGGAGGCTCTGCACATCATGGACGAGTGCAAGGTAAAAAAGGCTGTCGCCCTGCGCCCCATCACCTCCCCCAAGGCCATCCTGCCCTATATTGAGCAGCTGGACCTGGTGCTGGTCATGACAGTGGAGCCCGGCTTTGGCGGTCAGGCCTTTATGAGCGAGCAGCTGGACACCATCCGCCAGGTACGTCAGATCATCAACAAGTATAATCCCGCCTGCGAACTGGAAGTGGACGGCGGCATTGCACCCAGCACCGCCCCTCTGGTCATTGAAGCAGGTGCCAACGTGCTGGTTGCCGGCTCCGCCGTTTACGGCGCTGCGGACATCCCCGCTGCTATTCAGGCCCTGCGAGGCTGATATTTCACTGTACGGGAGGTTTTTACCATGGAGTATTTCCCCCCTGCCCTTGAGCAACTGGTAGAGCAGTTCGCCCGTCTGCCCGGCGTGGGCACAAAGTCTGCCCAGCGGCTGGCTTTTCACGTACTCTCCCTGCCGGAGGATGAGGCTGCCCGATTCGCCCAGGCCATTCTGAATGCCAAGCAGGCTATCCACTGCTGCCCTGTGTGTCAGAATCTGACTCAGGGTGACGGCCCATGCTCCATCTGTGCAAGCAGCCGGCGGGACGCCGGTGTGGTTTGTGTTGTGGCCGATCCCAAGGACGTAATCGCCATGGAACGCTCCCGGGAATATGATGGCCTCTACCATGTGCTCCACGGGGTCATTTCCCCTATGAATCACGTGGGGCCGGATGATCTGCATATTAAATCTCTGGTAGAGCGCGTGGCTGCCGGTACCATCCGTGAGGTCATCATGGCCACCAACCCGGATACGGAGGGCGAGGCCACTGCCATGTACCTGTCCCGCCTGCTCAAGCCTTTTGGCACAAAGGTGACCCGCCTTGCCTATGGCATTCCTGTAGGCAGCCATTTGGAATTTGCCGACGACGCCACCCTCATGCGTGCCTTGGAAGGGCGCCGCGAAATATAAAGATTGCATAAAGATTCCCATTATCACTTGATGATGGGAATCTTTATGCACTTTTTACAGTCATCACTTCTTTGCTGCACAAATTCTTCAAACAGGATTCACCTTGATTTCGCCATGCCGTTTCTGTTTAAATGATAAGTGTGAAAGATAAAAAGAAAAAAGAAGAAAGCAAAGAGGTATCCCAAAATGAATTTATTTGATGTATTAGCCCTGTTCGGCGGCCTCGCCCTGTTCCTGTTCGGCATGAATATCATGGGCCAGGGTCTGGAACGCAGCGCCGGAAACAAACTGAAGACCATTCTGGAAAAACTGACCTCCAACCCCTTCAAGGGGTTCCTGTTGGGTCTGGGTGTCACCGCGGTCATCCAGTCCTCCTCTGCCACCACCGTTATGGTGGTTGGCTTTGTCAACTCGGGTGTGATGACCCTGCGGCAGGCCATCGGCATCATCATGGGCGCCAACGTGGGCACCACCGTCACCGCCTGGCTGCTGAGCCTGAATGCCATTGATGGCGACAGCCTTATCATGCAGCTGCTCAAGCCCACCTCCTTCTCCCCCGTTCTGGCTCTCATCGGCGTGATCTTATATATGTCCGCCACAAACAGCAAGAAAAAGGACATCGGCACCATCCTGCTGGGTTTTGCTATCCTGATGACCGGCATGGACGGCATGTCTGACGCTGTTTCCGGTCTGAAGGATGTACCTGAGTTTGCCAATATTCTGACCATGTTCTCCAACCCCATTCTGGGCGTGCTGGCCGGTGCTGGTCTCACCGCCATCATTCAGTCCTCCTCCGCCTCGGTGGGTATCCTGCAGGCCCTGTCCTCCACTGGAACCATCACCTACAGCAGCGCGATCCCCATCATTTTGGGCCAGAACATCGGCACCTGTGTCACCGCCATGCTCTCCTCTGTAGGTACCAACCGCAACGCACGCAGAGCTGCCGCCGTTCACCTGTATTTCAACATCATCGGCACTACGATCTTTCTGCTTGGCTTCTACGCCCTGCACACCTTCATTCGTTTTCCCTTCTACTCCCTCCCCATCGATGAGCTTGGCATCGCCCAGGTGCATACTGTCTTTAACCTGACTTGCACCGTGGTTATGCTTCCCTTGTCCCGTTTCCTGGAGAAACTGGCCTGCCTCACCATCCGGGATGAGGAAGGCCAGCAGGATCAGTTCCAGTTGTTGGACGAGCGTCTTATGGTCACCCCCTCCATCGCCATTCGCCAGTGCAAGATCCTGGCTATGGAGATGACCACACTTGCCCGTGAGTCTGTACTCAAGGCCATGGGCACCGTCAGCAACTTCAACGAAGAGGATGCCGCTTTGGTTGCAGAAAATGAAAAAACAGTGGATGTCTACGAGGACCGGCTTGGCACCTATCTGGTCACCCTGTCCAGCCAGCGCATATCCGCCGAGGACAGCCACGAAATTTCCAAGCTCCTCCACTCCATCAGCGACATCGAGCGCATCAGCGACCACGCCCTGTCCATCGCCATCACCGCCCGCGGCATGGCCGAAAAGAATATTCGCTTCTCCGAACAGGCGCAGGCGGAGTTCCGGGTCATCAGCGATGCCGTGCGTGAGGTTTTGTCTATCACCGAGCAGGTCTTCGATGCCGACGATGTCAAACAGGCCCTGCGGGTGGAGCCTTTGGAACAGGTGGTAGACTACCTCAGCGACTCCCTGCGTTCCCGTCATATTCAGCGCCTGCAGGAGGGGGCGTGCAGCGTGGATCAGGGCCTGGTGTTTACCGATCTGCTCAGCGATTACCGCCGCATTTCCGACCACTGCTCCAACATTGCCGCCGCCATTATTGAACTGCAGCATAACAGTTACGACACCCACAAATATCTGGGTGCCCTTAAGAATGGCAACGAGAACTTCACCCAGCTGTACAAAACTTACATGGCGCAGTTCCCTCTGCCCAAGTAATAGAAAGGTTCCGCATACTGTTTGGTATGCGGAACCTTTTTATCTGTTTTCACAACTGAACAGGTATTTTTCCAGAAATCATCAAACTATCCGGCGCAACAAGGCACTTCAATGCCAATATATGTACGCCTGCTTTTTCCGCCTTTCGCAATGCCTCTCCAAACTCCGGATGGGTGCTGTCATTGGGTTCAAAACGTTTCACATCTTCCATCTGGACAACAAAACATACCCAGCACTCATATCCCTGTTCATGGGCACGGATCAATTTCTCAACATGCTTCACGCCCCGTAGTGTAGGCGCATCCGGAAAGCGAACCACATCGTTCTCCTCCAGTGTAACGCCTTTTACCTCTACAAAGTGACGTTTTCCGTCTGCTTCCAGATAGAAATCAAATCGCGAGTCCCCATATCGCGTCTCTGGACGCACCAGCGTCACATCGGGCAGGAACTTCCCCTCACTCACCCACTCTCCAAACACCTGGTTGGGTGCCTGGGAGTCCATGTTGATGAGCCGTTTGCCCTTTTCCACCGCGATCAGATCCCAGGCCGTCTTGCGCTTAGGGTCGCTGTTACCCTCCAGATACACTGTGGCTCCAGGCACAAGCAGTTCCCTGCATCGCCCCGTATTTTTCACATGAACGATTTGGACCCGCCCATCAATTTCCACATGAGCAACAAAGCGGTTGAGGCGGTCGATAAAGCGGCCGGGAACAATGTTCTGATACTGCACTGTCTTGCTCCTCATTTTGTCAAATACACTGAACTTCCTTCTCCGTCTTTTGGCGGATAAAGTTGCGAAACTCTTCCGCACTTCCACCGCTCAGCGTGCGCTTGTCATAAACCTGCGCATAGCGCCGGTCAAACACAAAAATAAAATAGTTTCTATCCTCCGCAATTTCCCGAATGTTATCATATCGCCACTGCGTTGTGCCCGCACCAGTTTCCGAGCTATAGCTCTCCTCAGTAAAAACACTAGTGGCTCGATCCGTTCCCGGCATCATTCGCCTGCGTGCAAACCAAGCGTTGAGTTTATCTTCGAAAAGCAGGGCAACAAGAATCATCGCCCCTGCGCCCCATGTTATTATGGTTCGCCCCTCCACAGCCAGTGGTTCGCCATTCAGTGGGACGGTCAAAAGCAGCACGAACAGAATCACAAGCCAACCGAAGATATGAGATCGGAGGCTGTGTTTTTTGCGTATGGTCTTGCGAAGTCCGCGGGCCATAGCTGTTAGCGCTTTCTGGTCATAGACAGTATCAAAGGTAAACTCCACGCGTATCTCCCCTTTCTTATAGTTATAGTCTACCATAGGACAGAAAAAAAAGGAACTGCATCTCTGCAGTTCCTTTTTATGTTGGCGTTACCTATCTTCCCGGGCCGTCTCCAGCCAAGTATTGTGGGCGCAGATGAGCTTAACTGCCGTGTTCGGAATGGGAACGGGTGGACCCTCATCGCAATCAACACCAACTATTTTAATTATCACACAAGTGACAACTAAAATCAATATAAACTTTTTAACTCCCAGTCTCTCACAACTGGAACGTGGTAAGCAATGGTGACCCGTACGGGAATCGAACCCATGTTTGCGGCGTGAGAGGCCGCCGTCTTAACCGCTTGACCAACGGGCCATTGGTGCGCCTTCAGGGATTCGAACCCGGGACCCACTGATTAAGAGTCAGTTGCTCTACCAACTGAGCTAAAGGCGCATATGGTGCGCTTTGTCTGCACCTTCAAAACCGAACAATGTAATCTTTTAGCAATGCTGCAAACGCCTGCATTCTTCTTGCGACCTTGTAGGTCAAGCCCTCGGCTTATTAGTATCGGTCAGCTACACGCATTACTGCGCTTACACCTCCGACCTATCAACGACATAGTCTACGTCGAGCCTTACTCCATAAAGGATGAGAGATCTTATCTTAGGGGGAGTTTCACGCTTAGATGCTTTCAGCGTTTATCTCGTCCAAACGTAGCTACCCAGCTGTGCCCTTGGCAGAACAACTGGTGCACCAGAGGTTTGTCCATCCCGGTCCTCTCGTACTAAGGACAGCTCCCTTCAAATCTCTTACGCCCGCAACAGATAGGGACCGAACTGTCTCACGACGTTCTGAACCCAGCTCGCGTGCC
>JAZSJB010000100.1:0-9078 GCA_045534105.1 Lawsonibacter sp.
CTTATTGCGCAGCCAACTGCTGTTTGAGCTGGCAAAGGTATTGCTCTTTCCGTTGGCATAGGTGAACTTCATGGTCAGCACGTTGCCAGACTTGGAGTACTCCGTGACCTGAAAATCCACCACTTGGGTATTGGTAGCGTAGCCCTTGCTTTGCAGAATAGCCGTCAATTGTTCACAGGTAAAGCTGTTGGAAAACTTATAATTCGGGATCATTTCAGCGACAGTTTCTTCAAACGGGTCCACCACGCCGACCAGATAGGGATAGGTGGCCTGATTGCTTCCCCAAACCTTGGAGGAATCCTCGCTGCCGCCGCCGTTGCTGGAATAGAAGTAAGTATGCGCAAGCTTATCCCCGTACCAAACGTACATCCCTTTTGTCTCGTCCACCGCCTGATCGCTAAGAGTGCTTGGCTGAAAAGATTCCTTGTTGCTGCCAAGGCCGTAATACACCTGACAGTCCGTGGTATTGCACAGATCAAAATTGTATCCGTTGTGCTTATTCAGGTTGATCAATCCATAGTTTTTCGCGCACAGAGCCTGGGCTTTCAGTGTTTCCAGCGGCCAGAGCTTGTTGGACTCATAAGGGACAACACCCTTGACATAAGTATCAACGTCCACCAGATTTACTACAACAATGTTGCCGCCGCCCACACGCTCATATCGGAATCCACCCTGATATTTGAATCCCTTGAACCATGTAACAGCGCCCTCTTCGGTTTCTGCTCCAGGCATCACGCCAAAAGGCCGTTTCTCTCCACCATCAAACTGGAACAGGATCTGACTTGTCCCGGTCTTTACCGCATTAACGCCGTATACGCTGGTATAGGAAACGCTCCAGTTATCTGTCAGGTCAGCATCTGCCGCGGCTTTAGCCTCGTCATAGGACATAAAAGAACCTTTGCGCACATAGTAGACTCCATCCACCCACGCGATAAAGCTGTCAACGGTACTGGCCGCCATAGCCTGCGCTTCTTCATAAGTGGCAAAAGCAAACGGACTTTGCAGATGGTAGCAGCCAATCAAATCATAGTCGCCAGAAGGCTTTGTATCGGCATAATTTTCTCCTGTCCGGTAGATGTTGGTGGTCTTGACCATGGTCAGCGCCGTTTCCGTAGTGGATGCCAGCGCAACAAATTCCAACGCTTCATTGTAAAAGCCAAAACGATAACCGCTCACAGCGCTTATGTCTGCGTTCAGCAGGTTTGCAGCAACTAAGGCCCCGGTACTGTTGCCCGGATAGGCCAGTCCGATTCGCAGCACCGTGCCCGCATAGGCGTCGTATATCTCCGGTTCCTGCTGCTCAGCCCCCTGTTCAGGAGTACCCTCCTGTTCCAATTCCTGAACAGGCGGTACTTCAGACGTGTCAGCAGCAGGAATCTGTTCGGAGCTGTCACCCGCCACCAGCTCGGAAAGGACCTCGTCGGGCACGGATGCTGTTTCCGTTGCCCCCACAGAACCCAGGCATATGGCGGCAGCCAAAACAAGCGCTGCAATTTGTCTCATTTTTAAGGTCATAAACCGCTCCATTTCTCCAAATGCGTCAATGGTCATCTCATTGACAGCACGTTTCTCGCGTGCTATCATAAATTATTATAAATAGGTATACTCTTGCGGGTCATCCGGTCTTATCTTGTTCATTATAGCGGCTTTGCCGCCGCTTGGCAACCCGAACTTTTCTGCCGGATTTTCCCAGCCCGGATACTTTGAAAGGATCGATACATATGGAAAAGTACAAAGTTGGTATTATTGGCGGCACCGGCATGGTAGGCCAGCGCTTCGTTACTCTGATGGAGAACCATCCCTGGTTCCAGCTCACCGCCATTGCTGCCAGCGCCCGCTCTGCTGGCCAGACCTATGAGCAGGCGGTCTCCGGCCGCTGGGCTATGACCACCCCTATTCCTGAGGAGGCCAAGAATCTGGTCGTTCTGAATGCCACCGATGATGTGGAGCAGATCGCCTCCATGGTGGACTTTGTGTTCTGTGCTGTGGACATGAAAAAAGACGAGATCCGTGCGCTGGAGGAGCAGTACGCCAAAGCCGAGTGCCCTGTGGTATCCAACAACTCCGCTCACCGCTGGACCGACGATGTGCCTATGGTGGTGCCCGAGATCAATGCCGACCATATCCGTATCATCGAGGCTCAGCGTAAGCGTCTGGGCACCAAGCGCGGCTTCATCGCCGTCAAATCCAACTGCTCCCTGCAGTCCTATATTCCCGCCCTCCACCCCCTGAAAGTGAAATACGGCATTGAGAAGGCTCTCGTATGTACCTATCAGGCCATTTCCGGCGCCGGCAAGACCTTTGAGCGCTGGCCCGAGATGGTGGACAACTGCATCCCCTACATTGGCGGCGAGGAGGAAAAGAGCGAGCGCGAGCCCATGAAGCTGTGGGGTGCCGTAGGCGAGGATAAAATTATCGCCGCCACATCCCCCGCAATCACGGCCCAGTGCTTCCGTGTCGCCTGTCAGGACGGCCACATGGCCGCCGTGTTTATGACCTTCCCCGAAGGCAAGAAGCCCTCTATTGAACAGATCAAGGCTGACTGGGCCGGCTTCTGCGGCCGCGCTCAGGAACTGGAGCTCCCCTCTGCCCCCAAGCAGTTCCTTC
This sequence comes from Lawsonibacter sp., assembly GCA_045534105.1. GTDB lineage: Bacteria > Bacillota > Clostridia > Oscillospirales > Oscillospiraceae > Lawsonibacter. Next base: position 2,608 of record JAZSJB010000100.1, read on the forward strand.
ACTACTACGAGGAAGAAAACCGTCCTCAGACCCGTTTGGACCGCATGACCGAAAACGGCATGGCGGTGAACATCGGCCGCCTGCGTGAGGACAGCCAGTACGATTACAAGTTCGTCTGCCTGTCCCACAATACCCTGCGCGGTGCCGCCGGCGGCGCTGTCCTGCTGGCTGAACTGCTGTGCGCCGAGGGTTATATTGACCGCAAGTAATTTCAGATCAAGAAAGGGTGCATCAACATGAGAACTCCTGTCTTCACCGGATCCTGCCCTGCCCTTGTCACTCCATTTGACGAGAACGGCAACATCAACTATGACGCGTTCGGAAAACTCATCGACGATCAAATTGCCGCCGGTGTGGACGCCGTGTGTGTCTGCGGCACCACGGGCGAGTCCGCCACCATGTCTATCCGCGAGCATAATGCCGCCGTGGAATACTGCGTCAAACGCGTAAACAAGCGGGTTAAGGTCATTGCCGGCGCGGGCAGCAACGACACCTCTGCCGCTGTGTATCTTTCCCAGCACGCTCAGGACTACGGTGCGGACGCCCTGCTCCATGTGACTCCTTACTACAACAAGGCCAGCCAGACCGGCCTGATCAAGCACTACGAGTATATTGCCGCTCGAACCGACCTGCCCATCATCCTGTACAATGTACCCAGCCGCACTGGCGTGTCCTTCACTGCAGAAACCTACAAGGTACTCTCCCAGAACCCCAAGATTAACGGCGTGAAAGAAGCCAGCGGCAACTTCTCCCTGTTGGCCCACACCCGCTGCCTGTGCCCTGACGATTTCTACATCTGGTCCGGCAACGATGACCAGGTAGTCCCCATGATGTCCCTGGGCGCCAAGGGCGTGATCTCCGTGGCCTCCAACATCATCCCGGAGGTCATGGTCAAAATGAGCCATCTGTGCCTGGAGAACGACTTCGAGGCCGCCTCAAAGCTGCAGATCGAGTACATGGACCTGATCGACGCTCTGTTTATCGAGGTCAATCCCATCCCCATCAAGGCTGCTATGAATCTCATGGGCATGGAGGCTGGCACTCTCCGCCTGCCCCTGTGCGACATCTCCGAGAAGAATCTGGAGGTCCTGCGTCAGGCCATGCTCCGCATGGGTATCCTGAAGTGATCCACACAAGACTTCACAGCTACGAAAGAAGGTTTCTCCCTTGGTCAAGATCATTATTTCCGGCTGCAATGGCCACATGGGTCGGGTAGTGGAGGCGCTGTGCGGTGCCGACCCCGAAGTGGAAGTGGTCGCCGGGTTTGACATTTTGGGCAACACCGACCATCCGTTCCCTGTCTACACCTCCCCCGCCATGTTTGACGGCTGTGCCGATGCCGTTATCGACTTCTCCAGTCCCGCAGCACTGAATGGCCTGCTCGATTTTGCTAAAGCCCGTAAGATCCCGCTGGTGCTGGCCACCACCGGCTACACCCCCGAGCAGGTGGCGCAGATAGGCGCAGCCGCGCTGGAGGTCCCCCTCTTCCGCTCCGCCAACATGTCTTTGGGCATCAATGTGCTTCTGGAACTGGTCAAAAAGGCCGCCGGCGTACTGGGCGACAGCTATGATATCGAGATCGTAGAGCGTCATCACCGCCGCAAGGTAGATGCTCCCAGCGGCACCGCCCTGATGATCGCAGATGCAGCCGCTCAATCCTGCGGTCACGAGACGGAATATGTCTACGACCGTCAAAGCGTCCGCCATTCCCGTGAGAAAAGGGAGATCGGTATCAGTGCAGTACGGGGCGGCACCATCGTGGGTGAGCACGAGATCATCTTCGCCGGTCATGACGAGGTCATGGAAATCAAGCATACAGCCCTTTCCCGTGACATTTTCGCCTCTGGCGCCATCGAGGCCGCCAAGTTTATTTCTACCGTGAGCACACCCGGTCTTTATGACATGTCTTTCCTTATTAAATGACATTCAAAAAGCATCAGTATCCCGTGGATACTGATGCTTTTTTCTTGACATCCGAGCCTGCATCCCATAAAATCGAACCAATGAGTTATACTGATAAACGGTGGTGGTCCTATGCGTGAACAGTTTTCACGCTCCGCCCTCATCCTGGGCGAAGAAGCTATGAATCGAATCTTTCACGCAAAAGTTGCCGTGTTTGGTGTTGGCGGCGTGGGCGGCTATTGTGTTGAGGCACTTGCACGGTCAGGCGTAGGCACTTTACACCTTTACGATGACGACACCGTCTCTCCCAGCAACCTGAACCGGCAGATCGCCGCCCTCCACTCCACGCTCGGAATGCCAAAAGTCCAGGTCATGGCCAACCGGGTGCGTGACATTAATCCCAGCTGCCATGTGCAGGATTTTCGCCTGTTCTATCTGCCCTCCAATGCGGACGAGGTGGACCTGTCCCAATATGATTATGTGGTAGACTGTATTGATACCGTTTCCGCAAAGCTGGAGCTTATCTGCCGCTGCACCGCTTTAAACATCCCCATCGTCAGCGCCATGGGTACAGGCAACAAGCTTGACCCCGCCTCCCTGTGCCTATCCGACATCAGCAAGACGCAGGGCTGTCCCCTGGCCCGAGTCATGCGCAAAGAACTGCGCAAGCGAGATATTCACCACCTGAAGGTGGTCTGGTCCCCTGAGGAGCCGCGCAGACCCACGGTGCAGATCACCCCGGAAACACCAGGCCAAAGCGATACTCGTCCCGGCTCCACCGCCCGCAGAGACACCCCCGGCTCCCTCCCCTTTGTCCCCGCTGCCGCCGGCCTTCTTCTGGCAAGCGCAGTCATTCGTGACTTGACTGGCGAAACATAACAAAAACCCGGCTGTCATAACACTGACGGCCGGGTTTTGTGGTCTTATACAGATGTCCTGATCAGGCCTTGCCGTCGCAGCCAAGAACGTTGATCAGCTTATCCTTGACCAGGTCCTTGATGTTGGCGCGGGCGGGCTTCAGATACTCGCGGGGGTCGAACTTCTCGGGATGCTCTGCGAAGAACTGACGCACGGTACCAGTCATAGCCAGACGCAGGTCGGAGTCGATGTTGATCTTGCACACAGCCAGCTTGGCAGCCTGGCGCAGCTGCTCCTCGGGCACACCCACAGCGTCGGGCATGTTGCCGCCGTTGTCGTTGATCATCTTCACATAGTCCTGAGGCACGGAAGAAGAACCGTGGAGCACGATGGGGAAGCCGGGCAGACGCTTGGAAACCTCTTCCAGAATGTCAAAGCGCAGAGGAGGAGGAACCAGAATGCCCTTCTCGTTGCGGGTGCACTGCTCAGGCTTGAACTTGTAGGCGCCGTGGCTGGTGCCGATGGCGATGGCCAGAGAGTCACAGCCAGTCTTGGCAACAAACTCCTCGACCTCTTCGGGACGGGTGTAGGAAGAATCTTCGGCGGAAACACAGACCTCGTCCTCCACGCCGGCCAGAGAACCCAACTCAGCCTCAACCACAACACCGTGATCATGAGCGTACTCAACGACCTTCTTGGTGATCTCGATATTCTCGGCAAAGGGCTTGGAGGAGGCGTCGATCATGACGGAGGTGAAGCCGCCATCAATGCAGGACTTGCAGGTCTCAAAGCTGTCACCGTGGTCCAGATGCAGAGCGATGGGAATGTTGGGACACTCGATCACAGCAGCCTCAACCAGTTTGGTCAGGTAGGTGGGGTTGGCGTAAGCGCGGGCGCCCTTGGAGACCTGAAGGATCAGAGGGGCGTTGACCTCACGAGCCGCTTCGGTGATACCCTGGACGATCTCCATGTTGTTCACGTTGAAGGCACCAATGGCATAACCGCCGTCATAGGCCTTCTTGAACATTTCTTTTGTAGTAACCAGTGGCATATAGAACAACTCCTTTGTTATAATTTGCTAAAATTATTGTATCATTGTAAATTATAAAAAACAATAGAGCGTGTTATGATTTAAGGGTATTTTTCCGCAAAAATTTTAGTCACATTCACTCTAAGGATAAAATTGCTTTGTAAATTTAAAACAGCATCCGGACAAAATCCGGATGCCGTTTTATATACGAAGTTTATTTCTTTGAGTTGTAGACTTAACGACCCCTTGTCAAGTTGTCGAAGTTGCCGGGATCGGTGGCATCATCGTTGCCTTGTGCGCCGGTTGGCAGCCCCAGATCTTCCATCACGAACCGATACAGATGTCCGCGCAGCTTCTGGTTGGGGGAGTTGAGCAGCTGCTGGGCATAGAAAATGACCAGCTTGTTGGTCGGGTCAATGGAAATATAGGCACCCGCCGCACCGCCCCAGCCGAATTCCTTGCGCCAGCCCCCTCCCCGGGGAACACGTACACCCAGAACATACCCGCTTTCTACGGCGGGATATTGCTCCTGTGTAAGGTGATCGGTCATCATCAGCTTGATGGTATCCCGTTTGAGGAGCGCTTCCCCCTCGCACATGGCCAGCGCGTACTTCATGTAGTCATCTACGGTAGAGATACAGCCTCCTCCCCCGCTGACAAAGCGCTTACCCACCCGCCAGTTGGTCTTGGAGATGGGGACAGGTTTGCCAGCTTCAGAATCAAATTGATACTGACAGGTCAGGGTGTCTATTTCCTCATCCGGCAGACAGAAAGTGGAGTTGCTCATGCCCAGAGGATCAAAGATATGCTCCTTGACATAGTCCTCAAACAGCTGGCCGGACACAACCTCCACAAGAGCGGCCAGAACATCGTGACAGAGACTGTACTTGTACCGTTCGCCCGGATCAAAAAGCAGAGGTTCACCGGCCAGAGCGCGAACCACCTCACGGGTCGTACACATATCATTGGTCCGCTCCCGCAGTTCCAGCAGTTTGGGAGATTTGTAGTTGTAGGAAAAACCGGCCGTCATCTGGAACAGATGCTTGATGAGCATGGTGGTCTTGGCGGGCCGGATGGTGCCGTCCTCTTCCTGCACGGTCATTTCCGCATACTCGGGCAGGTACTTGGACACGGGATCATCAAGCTGAAACAGTCCCTTTTCCCACAGCTGCAGAGCAGCGGTGCAGGTGATGGGCTTGGAGCAGGAATAAAGTCTGTAGCGCTCGTTTCCCTGCATGGGAATCTTCTGCTCCAGATCTGAGTACCCATTCATGTAACGCACCGCGCACTCGCCGTCTTTGTAAATACACAAATCAAAGCCGGGTATACCCATTTCCAGAAAAGAATCACAAAACTTTTTTACTTGCTCGAACATCATTGGAACCTCTTTTATTTTTTGTCCGTTTTTGTATGAAATACTCCCGTTTTTCCGATGTAGTTTTCCGTTTCCAGTGGCAGGCCCCGGTGCTGCAGTCTGGCTCGCACCAGGCGGTTCATAATGCTGTAGAACATAGCAAATACCGGTACACCCAGCACCATACCTGTAAAGCCGAACAGGCCTCCAAATAGCAGGATGGAGAACAGGACCCAGAATGCGTCAAGCCCCGTAGAATCGCCCAGAATCTTGGGGCCGAGGATATTGCCGTCAAACTGCTGTAGCACAAGAATAAAGATAGCAAAATAGATGGACTGTATCGGGTTGACCAGCAAAATCAGGAAGAAACACGGGATCGCGCCAATGAATGGGCCGAAAAACGGGATCACATTGGTTACACCAACCACCGTAGCTACCAGGGCCGGGTATGGGAAGCGGAGCACGGAGCATCCCATAAAGCAGATCACGCCAATGATGGCCGAATCAATGATCTTGCCAATGATGAAGCCACTGAGGATACGGTAGGCGTTGCGGGTCTCTTCCACCAACAACGTTGCCTTTTGGGTGGGCAGAATGCTGCAAACGATTTTCTTGGACTGAGCGGCAAAAGTCTCCTTACGCACCAGCAGGTATACAGAAATGATCAGTGCGATGAGCGCATCCTTGAGCCAGTACAGCACTTCCAGCATCACAGAGGCCACACTGGTGAAGCCGGGCCAGAACACAGATTCCAACAATTCAAAAGTGCTCTGCGCTGTTTCCAATCTCGGCAGCAGGTCGCCCTGCAGCCACTCCTGCAGCGATGCGGCCCCGGCTTCGTATAAAGGAAGCAGAAATGCCTGGATATTCGGGTTGCTTTTTAAAAAGTCCTGCAGCCAGACCTGAAGACTGCTGATATAGCCTGGCATCGATTTGATCAGCCCAACGATGCTGAAATAGATTTGAGGAAGCAGCATGGCAAGCAACAGGTATATAACCAGAAGCAGGGTCAATACACTGAGCAGGATAGCCGCAAAGTTTGTCCAGTGGGCTACACGCATATTTCTCCTACTTGCGCCCATTGTAATGCGCAGAAAGAGCCGGTTAATGCCTCGGTGGATAGGGAGCAGCAGAAAAGCCAGCACCAAACCATAGGTGACCGGTCGCAGAATATATGCAAGTCCGGAAAAGAAGCTTTGTATCTGGTCAAAACGCAGTAAGCAGAAGCAGAACAACAGACTGGCCGCGATGACCAAAAAGGCCGTCACGCCGGCGGCGATATAGGCCGCATATTTCTCTTTCTTCAAAAAAACACCTGCTTTCCTGT
>JAZSJB010000075.1:0-3950 GCA_045534105.1 Lawsonibacter sp.
TCGCCACAAAAGACACGAAAAAGGCGCTAAGAAACCCATGGTTTCTTAGAACTTCCTTTTGGCAATATCCGTGGTTATCCTACCTGTCGGCCGGCGGAGCTATCTGACTGGTTCTGCGCCGATTAGGCTGCCGCATTGCCTACTATCTGAAAGTCTTGCTGTCTATCATCCCCCGCCGGCTACTGAGTGGGAACGAAAGTCGCGCCGCAGCAGGCGCTTTGTTCGGTAGAAGAAAAGCCCGATTATATTGAGCGGTGCGGCAGCCTAATCGACGCTTGCACCGTCCTGTTACCATAGCGCCGGAAGCAAGGAATATCCTGCGCAGACGAGCCGTTTTCTTTTGGGGTCCGGGGTGCGGACAGCATATGAGACGAGGTGGGCACGCCGAAGTCTCATCGTGTCCGCTCCCGGCGATCTTTGGTTCCTTTGCATCGCTGCAAAGGAACTCGCCCCGCAGGGCGAAAGTATTTCGTCGCACCCCACAGACTGCTGTTTTTCTTTTTCCAATAGACCTTTTTCACAAACTGTGCTATGATAAGAAAAACACTTTCCCAAAGGGGATGCGCTGCTATGCTGAACAAAATCAAACGCCATCTGGCCCGGTTTGACCTGCTGGCCAAATACCCCATGGAGGAATACGGCTATTCCAAGCTGTGGCTGTTCTGGGATTATCTGTGGGCGTGGGTGTTCCACCGGTGCACACTGATGGACTATTTCCTCTACCACTTCTATCATTTGAGCTACCGTGGGCGAAAGGAATACGTCTGCCTGTGGGCGGCCCGGGACTACCACCGCATGAACCCCAAGAGCGTGTTTGAGGCGCTGGAGGAAAAGGACCGTTTTCTGGATCGTTTTGATGCCTTTGTCCATCGTGACTGGGTGGGGCGCAGCTTCCGAAACACCAGAGAAGAATTCCGGACGTTCTGTGAAAAGCATGAGCGCTGCATCCTCAAGCGCCGTACGGACTATGGCGGCCACGGAGCGGAGCTTGCCAACCTGTCTGTTGACAGGGCGGACGAGCTGTATGACCGCATGGTAAAGGAGGACCTGATTGCCGAGGAACTGGTGACCCAGTGCGAGGAAATGGCCGCCCTGCACCCCCACTCCGTCAACACCGTGCGTGTGCTCACCGTGGGCGACAAGATTTTCGGTGCCACCCTGCGGCAGGGCTCCGGTGGCAGCTTTGTGGACAATAGCTCCGCCGGCGGCTTCTTCTCCCCGGTGGACGTGGATACGGGCATCGTTGCTGTGTCTGGTATCGACAAGGACGCCCGGCAAGTGCTCATCAACCCCACCACCAACATGACCATCCCCGGTTTCCGGATCCCTATGTGGGAAGAGACCCGCGAGATGCTCTCCGAAGCTGTCAGGCTCATCCCAGACGCGGTGATGGTTGGCTGGGACGTAGCCTACACCCCCGACGGTCCCATCCTCATCGAGGGCAACGCCTACCCCGGCATCTTCATCCATCAGGGCAACTACCGCGGCCTTGCCCGCTCCCTGAAGCAGGCGGTCAAAGAGGCAAAGAAGTAATATATAATAGGAGATATCAATATGAACAATGGTCATCGCCCCAGTGGCGTATATATTACTTTAGCGCTGGGTGCCATAGCACTCATACTGTTGCTCTTATCTTTTTAAACAAAGGAGGTACAGGCCATGAAGCTGGCCGGACTGCAAAAACTCACCCTGCTGGATTTTCCCGGCCGTGTGGCCTGCACGGTGTTCACCGCCGGGTGCAATCTGCGCTGCCCCTTCTGCCACAACAGCGAGCTGGTACTGCCCGAGCGTAAGCCCGTGCTGATGGACGAGGAGGAGTTCTTCTCCTTTCTGAAAAAACGCCAGGGCGTTCTGGAGGGTGTGTGTGTTACCGGCGGCGAACCGCTGCTGCAACAGGACATTGCCCCCTTCCTGCGCCGCATCAAGGAACTGGGCTTCTCCGTCAAGCTGGACACCAACGGCTGCTTCCCTGCCGTGCTTCGTTCCCTTGTGGAGGATGGTCTGGTGGATTTTGTGGCCATGGACATCAAAAACAGCCCCGCCCGCTATGCCAAAACGGCGGGCATCCCCGCCCTTGACCTGGCAGCCGTACAGGAGAGCGTGGCATATCTGATGTCCGATGCCGTGGACTATGAGTTTCGTACCACCGTGGCCGCTCAGCTCCACGACGAGGAGAGTTTTCAGGATATCGCCCTTTGGATCGCCGGAGCAAAGCGCTATGCCTTGCAGGAATTCAAGGACTCCGGAGATATCCTTTCCAGTGGCCTGACCCCCTGCACGACCGAGCAGATGCAGGCATTTCTGGCCATTCTCAAGCCCCTTGTTCCCGGTGCGTTTCTGCGCGGAAACGAGTAAAATCACGGAATATCAATGCTTTGACGGCGTTCCGGCCCACTTGTGGCCGGAACGCCGTTTCCACAATATCTTGTGTTTTGCAAAAAAATTCTTTTCAACATCTTGTTTTTGGTCCTTGACAGATAGACACAATATATGGTATATTGGGCAGGCAAACCCTCAATATGCCGTGACAGGCTTATTGCTATGCTTTGTTTGACAGAGAGAAAGGAAGAGTCACTATGTACATGGTTACCAAGCGGGACGGCACCAAGGCCGCCTTTGACGTTGCCAAGATCAGTGCCGCCATCACCAAGGCCTTTGAGGCCCAGCAGAAGCAGTACCATCCCAGCGTCATCGATATGCTGGCCCTGCGTGTCACCGCCGAGTTCGAGCCCAAGATCAAGGACGGCCTCATCGCCGTGGAAGACATTCAGGACTGCGTGGAAAAGGTGTTGTCCGAGGCCGGCTATGCCGACATCGCTAAGGCCTACATCCTGTACCGCAAGCAGCGTGAGAAGGTCCGCAATCTGAACTCCACCATGCTCAATTACCGTGACCTGGTGGACGACTATCTGCAGATCAACGACTGGCGCGTGAAGGAGAACTCTACCGTCACCTACTCCGTGGGCGGTCTGATCCTGTCCAACTCCGGTGCCATTACCGCCAACTACTGGCTCAGCGAGATCTACGATCACGAGATCGCCGAGGCCCACCGTTCCGCCGACATCCACATCCACGACCTGTCCATGCTCACCGGCTACTGCGCCGGCTGGTCTTTGAAGCAGCTGATCGTGGAGGGTCTGGGCGGCATCCCCGGCAAGATCACCTCATCTCCCGCCGGCCACCTGTCCACCCTGTGCAACCAGATGGTCAACTTCCTGGGCATCATGCAGAACGAGTGGGCGGGCGCACAGGCCTTCTCCTCCTTCGACACCTATCTGGCCCCCTTCGTCAAAGTGGATAACCTGACCCAGAAGGAAGTCAAGCAGTGCATCCAGTCCTTTGTCTACGGCGTGAACACCCCCAGCCGTTGGGGCACGCAGGCTCCCTTCTCCAACATCACCCTGGACTGGGTGGTGCCCGCTGACCTGAAGGATCAGCCCGCTATCGTTGGCGGCAAGGAGATGGACTTCACCTACGGCGACTGCAAGAAGGAAATGGACATGGTCAATAAGGCCTTCATCGAGATCATGATCGAGGGCGATGCCAACGGCCGCGGCTTCCAGTATCCCATTCCCACCTACTCCATTACCCGTAACTTCGACTGGAGCGAGACTGAGAACAACAAGCTCCTGTTTGAGATGACCGCTAAGTACGGCACTCCCTACTTCTCCAACTACATCAACTCCGATATGGAGCCTTCCGATGTACGCTCCATGTGCTGCCGTCTGCGTCTGGACCTCCGGGAGCTGCGTAAAAAGTCCGGTGGCTTCTTCGGCTCCGGCGAGTCCACCGGCTCTATCGGCGTTGTTACCATCAACCTGCCCCGGATCGCTTACCTGGCAGAGGACGAAAAGGACTTCTATGTCCGCCTGGACAAGCTCATGGACATTGCTGCCCGCAGCCTGCGCACTAAGCGTCTGGTCATCACCCGGCTGATGGAGAACGGCCTG
>JAZSJB010000076.1:0-4382 GCA_045534105.1 Lawsonibacter sp.
CCCCCGCCCCCGAAAAATCCGTTGGCAATACCCGCCGCTCCTCCGGCTATCAGGAATTTCCAGTTGAAACGCGGCAAAAAAGACCGCCCCCTTTCCGGTTTAGTTTGCCGGATTTGGGGGCGGTCTATGTGTCATTGATCAGAAAGCTTGTCCAACAGAGCTGTCAATTCATCCAGTTTGGTGTCCGGATCGCCGCTCGCCACCGCCTGGCGCACACAGCAATCCATGTGGGCACGCAGCACCATGCGGTTGGTCTTTTTCAAAATGGACTGGGTCGCCATAAGTTGATTGGACACGTCCAGGCAGTAGCGATCCTCTTCCACCATCTTCAAAATGCCGTCGATCTGTCCTCGAGCCGTTTTTAACAGCTGCCGGACCTGGGCGTGGTCGGCCTTCATCGGACACTCACCACTTGATAACCTGCCTGGGTGACCGCATCGGTGAGCACCTTATCGTCCACGTCCCGGGACAGGGTCAGCGTGGCGGACTTGCCCTCCAGACTCATCTCCACAGCGGACACGCCCTCCAGCGCAGAAAGCACCTGCTCCACCCGTCCGGTGCAGTGGGTACACATCATGCCCTCGATAATCATGGTTTTTGTCATTGTCACCATTCCTCCTTTTGTATTTTGTTGCGCCGGGGCTTCCGGCAGGTCTGACTTGAACTTACTTTTGAACCGGCGCAGACGCAGGGCGTTGGACACTACACAGACCGAGCTCAGGCTCATGGCGGCAGCGCCAAACATGGGACTGAGCTGCCAGTTCAGCACAGGAAAAAACACACCTGCGGCCAGCGGGATGCCGATAGCGTTGTAGAAAAAGGCCCAGAACAGGTTTTCCTTAATATTTCGGATGGTCGCCCGGGACAGCTCCACTGCCGACGCCGCGTCCAGCAGGTCGGATTTCATCAGCACAATATCCGCGCTTTCCATGGCCACATCAGTCCCCGCGCCGATGGCAAGCCCCACGTCCGCCCGGGCCAGAGCCGGCGCGTCGTTGATGCCGTCTCCGATCATGGCCACCTTCCTGCCTTGCTGCTGCAGCCGTGTAATCACCTGTTCCTTATCCTGGGGCAGCACCTGGGAAATGACCCGGGTCACTCCCAGCTGTCCTCCAATAGCCTCGGCGGTGCGGCGGTTGTCTCCAGTCAGCATCACCACCTCCAGCCCCAGCGTTCGGAACGCAGCCACAGCGGCAGCGCTGGTGGGCTTGGGAGTATCGGCTACGGCGATCAGACCCAGCACCCGTTCTCCCTGAGCAAAGAACAGGGGCGTTTTCCCTCGCTGTGCCAGCTGCCGCCCTATTTCCGTAAAGCCATCTAGCTTCACACCATTTTCTTCCATCATGGCCCGGTTTCCACCCAGACAGAGCCGACCATCCAGGCTGCCTTTCACCCCCAGGCCATGGATAGCTTCAAAATTGTCCACATTGGCTGCGGGCAGTCCACGTCTGTTCCCCTCCTCCACGATGGCTGCGGCAAGGGGATGCTCCGAGGACCGTTCCAGACTGGCCGCCAGGATAAGCAGCCCTTCCTCGTCCATCCCGGGAGCCGGGATGATGTCGGTGACCACCGGCTTACCCTGAGTAAGCGTGCCCGTCTTGTCCAGCACCACCGTGTCTACCGCATGCAGCGTCTCAAGCCCCTGCGCAGACTTGATCAGGATCCCGTTTTCCGCACCTTTGCCGGTGCCCACCATGATGGCCACCGGTGTGGCAAGCCCCAGCGCACAGGGGCAGGAGATAACCAGAACTGCCACCCCTGCTGTCAGGGCGCGGATCACATCCCCGCCGCTGACTGCCAGCCAAACGGCTGCCGTAACAGCGGCAATGCACATAACAACGGGCACAAAAACTCCGGCCACTTTATCGGCCAGCTTGGCAATGGGGGCTTTGGATGCAGAGGCCTCCTCCACCAGCCGAATCATCTGTGCCAGAGTGGTGTCCTCTCCCACCCGCAGGGCCTCAAAGACAAAGGAACCAGATTTATTGATGGTGGCCGCGGCCACCTTATCGCCCACTGTCTTGTCCACCGGGAGCGATTCTCCGGTGAGCGCGGATTCATCCACAGCGGAGCTGCCCCGAACGATCACCCCGTCTACAGGGATGGACTGCCCGGGCCGAACCAGGATCCGGTCGCCTACACGGACCTCCTCCACGGGCAGTTCCACTTCCACCTCGTTGCGCAGAACACTTGCCTTCTTTGGGGCAAGGTCCATCAGCCGTGTGATGGCCTGCGAGGTCTTTCCCTTGGAGCGCGCTTCCAGAAACTTACCCAGTGTGATAAGGGTCAGGATCATACCCGCAGACTCAAAGTACAGGTCCATGTGATATCGCTCCACCCGCACCATGTCCCCGTGTCCCAGCCCGTACCCCATTTGATAAATGGCGAACACACCATAGACCACCGCTGCAGAGGACCCCACCGCAATGAGGGAGTCCATGTTAGGGGCGTGGTTGATCAGGGTCCTGAAGCCCACTTTATAGTACTTGTCGTTGATATACAGGATGGGCAGGGTTAGCAGCAGCTGAGTCAGGCCAAAGGCCACGCTATTTTCCAGGCCGGTTAAAAATGCCGGCAGAGGCGCACCCACCATGTGCCCCATAGCGATATAAAACAGCGGGATCAAAAATACAACAGACCAGATAAACCGCCGCTTCATGGCAGCCAGTTCTTGGTCTATCACGTCGGCTTTACTCTGTACCGGCCGCATCTCCCCTTCCCCGCCGGGCAGGCTCGCGCCATAGCCGGAAGCCGACACCGCCCGGATAATGTCATCAGTGGTCAGAACTCCTTCATCAAAGTCTGTCACCATGCTGTTGGACAGCAGACTTACCGCCACACTACGCATGCCGGGCAGCTTATTCACCGCCTTTTCCACGTGGGCGGAACAGGCCGAACAGGTCATTCCGGTAATATTAAATTTCTGCTTCATGGCACACCACACTTCCTCTTGTGTACCCCACCCCCCGGGGGTGGGTGATTCCATTGTAGACCGTTTCACAAAAAAGTCAAGACAGCGGGGATAAATGGGATTTTGGGCGAAACTGACCGAGGGGGCCATCCATTCCTCTCATCATCCGCTCTTGGACTCTGCCCATCCGCTCCGGAGTTATTGCCCTGCTCCCGGGTGCTCGGACGCATAAATGATAACACGCCTCGCCTGTTCGCAACGCGCGGCTTCCTTGCGGCTCGGAACACAAACAGCAAACTGTGTTTGCCTGGTTTGTATTCCTCGCTCCAGTCCATCCGCGCTGCTCACAACGGCTCGGACGCATAAATTTACAATTCATCCATGGACTTTTCTTCCAAAGGCGGGTACAATACATTCAGCATCATCATAAGGAGGTCTTGCCATGGGCGCCCTTTCCCGCTGGCTGAGCCGTTTTTCTTATAAACATCCCAACTTCTCCATTCCAGGACTGATGAAGTATATTGCCATGGGCAATGTGGCGGTTTATCTGTTGACCTTGCTCAGCAACGGCACCTTTGTCCATCTGGTCACCTTTATCCCTGAGCGCATCTTCCGTGGGGAGCTGTGGCGGCTGGTAACATTTATTTTTGTGCCAATGGACTTTTCCCCTTTGTATTTTATCTTGTCCATGATGCTCTACTACTATCTGGGCACGCAACTGGAATATGCCTGGGGAAGCGCCCGGTTCACCCTGTACTACACCGCAGGGGTGGTACTGAACATTCTGGTGGGCCTTCTGATGTGGCTGTCCCCCGCCCTGCGGGGTTACGGCGTGGTCAATATGTACTATGTGAACATGTCCCTGTTTTTCGCCTTTGCCACCCTGTATCCCGACGCACAGTTTCTGCTGTTCTACATCATCCCATTCAAGGCCAAGTGGCTTGCCTGGGTAGACGGTATTCTGTTCGCCTTTGACATCTTCTCCCGCATCGGACAGGGCCAATACCTGTTGGCACTGGTGCCCATCATCGCCATACTCAACTACCTGCTGTTCTTCTGGGACGACCTGATGAACGCCGCAGGCCGGGGACGCAGCCGGGTGCGGCACCAGACCTCCCGCCAGACCATCAACTTCAAGGCCGCACAGCGGCAGGCCCAGCAGCAAAAGGGTTATCTTCACAAGTGCGCCGTGTGCGGAGTGACCGATACCGATGATCCCAAAATGGAATTCCGCTACTGCTCCAAATGTAATGGCTATTACTGCTACTGTATGGATCACATCAATTCCCATGTGCATGTGCAATAAAAAACCGCGGTGCGCAAAACGCACCTGCATCTGGTAAGATAAAAGTAGACACTCACGAAAAGCGTGAGTGTCTACTTTTTCGTATCTGTTAAAATAAGAGCGGAGGTGAAATCATGGGAAAGAAAGGGCAATCGCATCGCAAATGGAGCAAAGAAGAAAAACTTA
>JAZSJB010000062.1:0-11107 GCA_045534105.1 Lawsonibacter sp.
TCTTAAATACATACGTTGAATACTTTAACAACAGGCGTTCTGCCGCCGCCTTGGGCTACAAAAGCCCAGTTCAGTACAAGACCGAACTGGGCTTCTGTTAGATGTGCTTTTTTCTGTGTCTACTTTTCCTTGACAGATGCATCAGCCAAATGGCTGACGCGCGTTTTTTTGCTGTTTATTTTTTATCCTGCTCAATGAGCAGTTTCAGTGCTTCCACTGCTGTTTGGATGGCGGAAGAAGTATCGTGGGCCTCGTCCTGGTCAAGGCCGGCCAGTTCCCGCTCCTGATTCCACACCACGTGGAACACCGCACCGCAGCGCACCCCAAGAGATGCCGCCACAGTAAACAATGCCGCCGACTCCATCTCCGAGGCCAGCACCCCAAGGCGCTTCCACGCCTGCCACTTCTGTTCCAGCTCATAGGACACGGGCATACGGGCGGGAGAATGCTGCCCGTAGAAGGAGTCCTTGCACTGGACCACGCCGGCGTGCCACCTGTGCCCCAGGCTGTCCGCCGTCTGTGTCAGGGCCTGAAGCACCCGGTAGTCCGGCACGGCAGGAAATTCGATGGGTGCATACTCACGACTGGTCCCCTCCATGCGCACCGCACCGGTAGCCACCACCACATCGTTGCTGCGCACATCCAACTTGATGCCGCCGCAGGTCCCAACCCGGATAAAGGTATCCGCTCCGATGGCCGCCAACTCCTCCATGGCAATGGCGGCGGAGGGGCCGCCGATACCGGTGGACACCACGCTGACCTTCTCCCCCAGCAAAGTACCGGTGTAGGTGACATATTCCCGGTTGGTTGACACATGGACCGCACCGTCAAAATAAGCGGCTATTTTTTCGCACCGGCCCGGATCACCGGGCAGGATGCAGTAGCGCCCCACATCTCCCGGCATGCACCGGATATGATATTGAAGTTCCCGTTCCTGCATGATGAGCACCTCGCTTATATTTATTTGTCAATATTATACTATATTTCCCCGCCTTTTTCCACCCCAACCAGCTCACAAAGGCTTTAGTTGCATTTTTCCATCATTCGCAGTACAATGTGAAGTAGTATTCTGTTCCCGCCATGTCTCTTTTATGGAAAGGGTGACTGTTTTGAACATTATCATTGTCGGCGCCGGTAAGGTAGGCTATGCACTTGCCGAGCAGCTGTGCCGTGAAAATCACGACGTGACCATCATCGACTCTTCGGAAGAGGCCCTGCGCCGTGCCTGTGACACACTGGATGTAATGGGCTTCAAGGGCAACGGCGTCAATATCCCCACCCTGACCGAGGCAGGGGCAGCCGGGGCCGACCTTCTGGTGGCCGCCACCAACATGGATGAGCTGAACATGGTATGCTGTCTCACTGCCAAAAATCTTGGCACCCGGTACACCATCGCCCGCATCCGCAATCCGGAATACTACTCCAATATGGGCACCTTCAAGCGCAACTTCGGCATCGGCATGGTCATCAACCCGGAAAATGCCACCGCAATGGAAATTGCCCGCCTGCTGCGCTTCCCTTCCGCCGCCAATATCGAAAGCTTCTGCCGGGGCCGGGTGGAGCTGATGAGCTTCCGGGTTCAGGAGGATGACTTTATCACCGGAAAGCCCCTGTATTCCCTGTCCAGTCAGCTCCAGAAGCTGTCCATGCTCTTCTGTGCCGCTGAGCGGGACGGTCAGGTCATCATCCCCAACGGCATGTTCACCCCACAGGCCAATGACAAGCTGTATATCATCGGCCAGCCCTCCGGTCTTGATGAATTCTTCCGGCTTCTGGGCCGCTATAGCCATAAGGTTCGTCACGTTTTCGTTGTGGGCGGCGGCCGCATCTCCATCTACCTTGCCAATCTGCTGGAAAAGATGCACATCCGGGTCAAACTGGTGGAGCACGACAAAGAACGCTGCCGCCTTATCAGCGAAAAGCTGCCCAACGCCATGGTCATCTGCGGCGACGGCACCGATCAGGAGCTGCTGGATGCCGAGAGCATGAGCGCCAGCGACGCCTTTGTGGCCCTGACCGGTCGGGATGAGGACAATCTGATCATATCCCTGTATGCCATGCAGCAGGGCGTGTCCAAGGTCATTGCCAAGTCCAACCGCCAGAACTACGCTGGCATCGCCCACGCCGTGGGTCTGGACAGCGTCATCTCCCCCAAGCTGATCACCGCCTCCCACATTCTGCATGTGGTGCGGGGCATGAACAGTTCTCAGGGCAGTGTGATGCAGGCCCTGTACCGCATTGCCGACGATCAGGCGGAGGCCACCGAATTCATCGTCAGTGCCAACACCCGCAATCTGGGCGTTCCCCTGAAGGATCTGAAGCTGAAAGCAGGCGTTCTTGTCGCCGTCATCGTGCGCGATGACCAGGTCATTATCCCTGACGGCTCCACCTGTATTCAGGACCACGACTCCATTATCATCATCTCCAAGGAACACACCATTCTGGATGTCAACGACATCTACGACACAGCCCTTTGATTGCAGGAGGCAGCGATGAACTTTAATCTTGTCTTCAATATCACAGGCAAGGCCCTGCTGGTGGAGGGTGCGGCCCTGCTGCTTCCCCTGGTGGTGACCCTGCTCTACGGGGAGTCCCCCCTGCCCTTTCTGTACTCCATCGGCATCGTACTGTGTGTGGGCTTTACCCTGAGCAGACTGCCCTATAAAAAGCACTTTTTTGCCCGGGAAGGCTTTTTCGCCGTGGGTCTAATCTGGGTACTCATGGGACTTTTGGGCGCACTGCCTTTTTTCTTCAGCGGCAGCGAACAGTTTTCCAGCTACATCAACTGCGTGTTTGAGTGCATTTCCGGCTTCACCACCACCGGCTCCACCATCCTGACCAATATCGAAACCCTGCCCAAGGGCATCCTGTTCTGGCGCGCCTTTACCCACTGGCTGGGGGGCATGGGCGTGCTGGTGCTGACCACGGCGCTGTTGCCCTCCATGGGCCTGCGCGCCCACTTCCTCATCCAGGCAGAATCCCCCGGTCCGGTCTTTTCCAAACTCACGCCCAAGCAGTCCCACACCTCCAAACTACTGTATACTATCTACTGCGTAATGACCCTGGTAGAGGTCCTGTTGCTGAAATTGGCCGGTATGTCCTGGTACGACAGTCTCATCCACTCCTTTTCCAGTGCCGGTACAGGCGGGTTTTCCAACTATAACGCCAGCGTGGCTGCCTTTAACAGCCCACTGATCGAAATGATTATTTCTGTCTTCGTGGTGCTGTTCTCCATCAACTTCGCCATGTACTTCCTACTGCTGTGCGGACGGCTGCGGGATGTACTGCGAAGCGATGAGCTGCGCTTTTTCCTGCTTGTGGTCGCCGCGTCCACCCTGTTGGTCTCCATCAATATCTTCCCCATCTACCGGTCCGCGTGGGAGAGCTTCCGTTACGCCTTTTTCCAGGTGACCTCAATCATCTCCACCACCGGCATGGCCACAGCGGACTATATGACCTGGCCGGTCTTTTCTCAGGTGATCATGATGCTGCTTCTTGTGTGCGGCGCCTGTGCCGGTTCCACCGGCGGCGGTCTGAAATGCTCCCGCGTGCTGCTGAACTTCCGCTGCCTGTTCCGGGAGATTCGACAGGTCATCCATCCCAAATCCGTTTCCGTTGTCAAGCTGGACGGTAAGGTGGTGGAGGAATTTACTCTGAACAGCATTTCCATCTTCACCTGCTCCTACTTCATCATCTCTCTGCTTGCCGCCCTGATCGTCTCGTTGGACAACTTTTCCTTTGCCACCAGCTTCTCCGCCGCCCTCACCTGTATGAGCAATGTGGGACCCGGCCTTGATATGGTTGGTCCGACAGGTAATTTCTCCGCCTTTTCCGCCCTGAGCAAAGCCGTTCTCTCCGCCTGCATGGTCATTGGCCGTCTGGAGATCTTCCCCATTCTGGTCCTGTTCAGCCGTGGGGCTTGGAGACGCACCTGAGCAATCCAAATAACAAACTGACGCCCCGGCTCGTCTGAGCCGGGGCGCCAGTTTGTTATTTCTCTTCCTTGGCTTCTTCCTTTTGCACCTTATCCAGGAACTCCACCAGAGATTCCTCCAGCGTCAGGCTGTTTCCCAAGGGGTTGACCACCAGACCCTGGGCCGACTTATCCTTTAAAATCATTTTGGCATAATCGGCAAAGGTGAGCACCAGAGTCTGCTGATCCGGCTTGTCAAAGCACCGTTTCAGCTCCTCCAGATCGGTAAAGGCAGGAAAAAACATCCTGTCGTCCTGTGTGCTGAGCAGTTGGAAATGGATCTGAGCATCCCCCTCACCCCGGGTCACGCCCACCGGAGCAAGAAGCTGGGCCTTCAGCAGCAGCTGAAGTGTGACCATCTGTGCTTCCCGGCTGTGTTCTCCCTTGTGCATACGCTCCATGGCCTGCTTCAGCGCAGGGTTTGAAATGGGCTGTATTTTTTCACTCATAATAATCACTCCTGTCAAGGCTAACACACAGGCGGTATCCTGTACCACCGTGCGCGGGCCGACGACCATATTCTGTCCTACCCTCGAGGAAAATCAAAGCTGTGGTATGCCGATACAGCATACCATAGTTTTCCCTGTTTGGAAAGAGCTTACTTCTGATCGCCCAGGGCGCCGCTTTTGGATACCAGCACCTTCTCCTCATAGCAGGAGAAAGCATCCTCCACCAGCGTCTTGTCCGGCTTGACCGTACCCCAATTTTTACTCCGGGAACACAAAAGGAAATCGGGAGATTTCAAAAAATTTTTAAGGCCGCGTTTTTTGTTAGAACGCGGCCTTAAAGTCAGTTTTCCTGTATGATATGAGCCTTAACCAGATTGGTGGAACCCGTCCTGCCCAGGGGGACGCCGGCAGTAATGACCACCACCTCTCCCCTGTCGGCCAGTCCCTGCTCCACTGCCACCCGGGCCGCCTGGGTAAAAAGCTGATCGGTGGACGTCCCCTGCCCGCTCATGAGGGGTACAATCCCCCAGCAGATGGCCAGGCGGCGGTACACTTCCTCCCGCTGAGTCAGGGCGGCAACAGGGCACTCGGGGCGAAAGCGGGCGATCATGCGGGCCGTATGCCCGGTATGGGTCGGGGCAAGAATGGCTTTGGCCTGCAGATCCATGGCCGTCAGACAACTGGCGTGGGTGATGGCATCGTCCAGACAGGACATGGGAGGAAGCTGCCTTTTCTGAAATCGCTTCCAGTAATGGATCGCGCCTTCCGTCTCAGTCACCACCCGAACCATGGTGGATAATGCCTCCAGAGGATAAGCACCGCCGGCCGTCTCCCCGGAAAGCATGACACAGCTTGTCCCGTCATACACCGCGTTGGCCACGTCGGACACCTCTGCCCGGGTGGGGCGGGGATTGCGGATCATGGAGTCCAGCATCTGGGTGGCGGTGATGACCGGCTTACCCACCCGCATCCCTTTGCGGATCATCTCCTTTTGCAAAATGGGCACTCTGGCCGCCGGGATCTCCACCCCCAGATCTCCCCGGGCCACCATGATCCCGTCCGCCCGAGAAAGGATCTCATCAAAGTTGTCTACCCCCTCCTGATTTTCGATTTTGGCGATAATACGCACCTCCTGACCCCCACAGCTGTCCAGTACAGTCCGAATCGCCTGAATATCCTCCCCACGCCGGACAAAGGATGCGGCAATATAATCAAAGCCCATCTCCACGCCGAAGCGTATATCCTGCTCATCTTTTTTGGTCAGGGCGGGCAGTCTGATGCGTGCTCCCGGGAGATTGACGGACTTGCTGTCTGACAGGGCACCACCATTCTCCACCCGGCACAGAATATCCTGCCCGCAGACCTCCTCCACCCGGAGGGCTACAAGCCCATCGTCGATCAAAATCTCCTGTCCCGCCGCTACTTCTTCGTGCAGACAGGGATAGGTAACGGACACGCCGGTTTCATCTCCCGGCACGTCCCGGGTGGTAAGGGTAAACTGCCCTCCCCCCTCCAACTGTATCGGGCCGTTGGCAAAGTGCTTGATCCGGATCTCCGGCCCCCGGGTGTCCAGAATGGCGGCCACCGGGCGTCCCAGCTTCTCTCTGGCTGCTTTCAGACGCGCCATCTGTCTGCCGTGCGCTTCATGGTCCGCGTGAGAAAAGTTGAAGCGCGCCGCATCCATCCCGGCACTGATCAGGCCGCACAGCTTCTCCTCACTGTCCACGGCGGGTCCCAGTGTACAGATGATCTTGGTCTTTCTCAGCATATACATCCTCCTTCGGAATCATGTTCTTTGTTATACAGGAAATCACCTGGTTTTGACAGGGGTAAACCCGTTAAAATCATGTCCATTTCAGCGGAAAATCAGTCAAGAACAAAAAACGGTGGAAGGGAATACCTTCCACCGTTTTTTCGCCTGTTTACTTGTAGGAGTCGGCCAGCGCCTTAAACTTGGGCAGGGCGCGGCGGATCATCTCGGTCTGGACACAGTAAGCCAACCGGAAGTGGCCGGGAGCACCGAAGCCGGAGCCGGGCACCAGCAGCAGATCGAACTGCTTGGCCCGCTCACTGAAGGCCATGTCGTCCGGCTCAAGGCTGCGGGGAAACAGATAGAACGCACCGCCCGGCTGGGCCACATGGTAGCCCATCTCCCGCAGGGATGTCACCAGCAGCTCGCAGTTTTCTTCGTACACCTTCAGATCAGAGGTCATGTCACAGCACAGGCTGGTCACCTGCTGGAACAGGCTGGGCGCATTCACATAGCCCAGAGAGCGGCCCGCTCCGGCCACGGCGGCATAGACCAGCTTGCTGTCCGTCACCTCACCAGGGACCAGAACATAGCCCAGACGCTCACCGGGCAGGGACAGGGACTTGGAGAAGGAATAGCACACAATGGTATCCTTGTAGATGTGTGGGATCCAGGGCACCTCAAAGCCACCAAACACGATTTCCCGGTAGGGCTCATCGGAAATGAGGTAGATGGGGTGTCCGTACTCCCCGCTCTTGGCGGTCAGGATGGCGGCCAGACGCTCCAGCGTTTCTCTGGAGTAGACCACGCCGGAGGGGTTGTTGGGGCTGTTGACCACCACGCCCTTGGTGTTCGGGGTAATGGCCGCTTCAAATGCGGCAAAGTCGATCTGGAACTGTTCGATCTCAGGAGGGATCAGCACCATCTTGGCACCGGCCCCCTCAATAAATACCTTATACTCCGGGAAGTAGGGCGCAAAGGCGATGAACTCGTCCCCCGGACAGGTCAGGCCGTTGAACACACAGCACAGGGAGGCCGCCGCGCCAACAGTAATGTAGAACTGGTCTGCGGTGTAGCTGGCGCCGAAGCGGCGGTTCAAACTGTCCGCAAAGCGCTGGCGTGCACCCGCGTCACCCTGGGCGCTGGTGTAGCAGTGGATAATGTCGGGGTTTTCCTTGAGGATGCGGATCGCGGTCTCATTCACCGCATCAGGAGCGGGGACGCTGGGGTTGCCCAGGGAGAAGTCATACACATTTTCCGCGCCCACGATGGCAGCGCGCTGCTTGCCGTACTCAAACAGCTCACGAATCACGGACCGGGCAGTGCCCAGACCAAGCATACGTTCAGATACCATATTTGCTTCCTCCTAATGCCTTATGCGTTGTTCTGCGCCTCAACAAGACGCACGCCGCAATACTGCTCACGCAGCTTGGGCTTTTCGATCTTACCGGTTGCGTTGCGGGGCACTGGGGCGAAGATGATTTTGCGGGGGCGCTTATACCGGGGCAGATCCATGCAGAACTGCTCGATTTCCTCTTCGGTGCACGTCTGCCCCTCCTTGACCTGCACAATGGCAGTGGCAATCTCGCCCAAACGCTTGTCGGGCAGGCCGATGACGGCCACATCGTGGATCTTGGGCATGGCGGCCAGGAATGCCTCGATCTGTACCGGGTACAGGTTCTCACCGCCGGAGATGATCACGTCCTTCTTGCGGTCTACAAGGAAGATAAAGCCGTCCTCGTCCTGACGAGCCATATCTCCGGTATGCAGCCAGCCGTTCTCCAGCACCTCATTGGTTGCCTCTTCATTATGATAGTAGCACACCATAACGCCAGGTCCCTTGACACACAGCTCACCCACATCACCGGGGCGAACCTTCTGATTCAGCTCGTCCACGATCTTGATTTTCCATCCGTAGCCGGGTACGCCGATGGCACCCACCTTGTGAACATTGTCCATACCCAGATGGACACAGCCCGGACCGGTCGACTCGGACAGACCGTAGTTGGTGTCATATTTGTGATGTGGGAAGTACTCCAGCCAATGCTTGATCAGGGAGGGTGGAACCGGCTGCGCGCCGATATGCATGAGCCGCCACTGGTCCAGCTCGTAGTGTTCCAGCTTCATCTCCCCCCGGTCCAGGGCCGCCAGAATATCCTGTGCCCAAGGCACCAGCAACCAGACGATGGTGCAGTGCTCCTGAGAGGCGGCATCAAACACCGCCTTGGGAGAATTGCCCTTGAGCAGCACTGCCTTGCTCCCAGTGAACAGAGAGCCGAACCAGTGCATTTTCGCGCCCGTGTGGTACAGGGGCGGGATGCACAAAAACACGTCCTCGTGGGTTGTGGCGTGGTGAGTGGCCTCCATGCGGGCGGACTGGCTCAGAGCAAGATGCTTGAGCAGGATAGCCTTGGGGAAGCCGGTCGTGCCGGAGGAGTAGTAGATGGCCGCCTCGTCCTCATCGTCAATAAGGATCTTGGGCGCGGCGCTGGAGCAGTTGGCGGTGGCCCTGTGATAGTCCTCCGCCCAGGGAGGGCAGATATCCCCCACAAAGAACAGCAGATGGTCCTTTTTCAGCGTGGGCACGATGGTCTCCATTCGACCGATGAACTCCGGCCCAAAGAACAGCACGTCTGCCTCCGCCAGCTTCAGGCAGTATTCGATCTCGTCCGCGGTATAGCGGAAGTTCAAGGGCACAGCGATGGCTCCCGTCTTGAGAATACCGAAATAGATGGGCAGCCACTCCAGACAGTTCATCAGCAGAATGGCCACCTTTTGTCCCTTTCGGATGCCCCGGCCCAACAGCATATTGGCCACCCGGTTGGCCTTCTCATCAAAGATAGACCAGGTGATTTCCCGGCGGTATGGCGCTGAGGAGGTAGGTTGGATCAGCGCATATTCCTTCCAGGTGACACGCTGCTCCTCCTGAATCTCGGGGTTGATCTCCACCAGAGCGGTCTCGTCCCATACAGCTTGCTGTTTCGTTCCAGCAGATCGGTGATAGGCATGAAAAAACGTCCTTTCACAGTTGAACAAAGTGATCGGCTATCCAATCACTTCAACGGTTTAAAGCGTGAATCTTTGGGTATCATACAGCATTTCATTTCAAAAGTCAACACCCTCTACACTTTTTCTTTTTATAAAAAACGCAAACTTTTTAATTTCACGGTTTAAAGTTTAACATCGTAAAGTTTTTCTTTACTTTTACACTTTAAGGTGGTAGAATAGACAGGTAAAATTTGCGGCCTTATACCGCCCATTCTGAAAGGAGCTTGCATCATGGCAAAAGTTGAACGCAAAGAGCGCAGCATAGCACTGTATGAAACGATACTGAAGCTGAAGGATCTGGATGAATGCTGCCGCTTCTTTGACGATCTGTGCACCCCTACGGAACTGCGTTCCATGGAACAGCGCTTTGACGTGGCCGTGTATCTCAAGCAGGGTCTTGTCTATCTGGACATTTTGGAAAAAACGGGCGCTTCCAGCGCCACCATCAGCCGGGTGCGCCGGTCCATGCTGGATAACGGCGCGGGTGGTGTGGTTGGTCATGTGATCGACCGGGCCAACGAAGAAAAAGAAAGTTAAGTATAGAAAGAGGAAAATAAAGATGAAACAGCTGATGCTGGGCAACGCCGCCGTTGCCCGCGGCCTCTATGAGGCCGGCTGCTGTGTGGTGTCCAGCTATCCCGGCACCCCCAGCACCGAAATTACCGAGGAAATCGCCAAGTTTGACGAGGTCTATACCGAGTGGGCTCCCAACGAAAAGGTTGCTATGGAGTCCGCTTTCGGCGCAAGTCTGGCCGGGAAGCGCTCTTTCTGTGCCATGAAGCACGTTGGCCTGAACGTGGCCGCCGATCCCCTGTTCACCGTGGCCTATACCGGCGTCAACGCCGGCATGGTCATCGCTGTGGCCGATGACCCCGGCATGCATTCCTCCCAGAACGAGCAGGACTCCCGCCACTATGCCGTGGCCGCCAAGCTGCCCATGCTGGAGCCCGCCGACTCTGCCGAGGCCCTTGCCTTCGCCAAGGCCGCTTACGAGATTTCCGAGGAGTTCGACTGCCCGGTGCTGCTGAAGATGTGCACCCGCGTGGCCCACTCCCAGTCTGTGGTGGAGACCGCTCCCCGTCAGGAGATCCCCGCCAAGCCCTATGAAAAGAACATCGCCAAGTACGTCATGATGCCCGGCAACGCCATCCGCCGTCATCCCTTTGTAGAAGAACGCATGGCCCGCTTGGCTGAGTATGCCGAAACCTCTCCTCTGAACCGGGTGGAGATGGGCGGCACTGACGTGGGCATCATCACTTCCTCCACCTCCTATCAGTATGTAAAGGAAGTGTTTGGAGACAGCGTGTCTGTCCTCAAGCTGGGCATGATTCATCCCCTGCCTCAAAAGCTCATCCGCGACTTCGCCGCCAAGGTGAAGAAGCTGGTGGTGGTGGAAGAGCTGGACCCCATTGTGGAGAACACCTGTCGCGCCATGGGTCTGGAGGTGTCCGGCAAGGATATACTGCCCATCCTGGGTGAGTTCTCTCAGAATCTGGTGGCTCAGTGTCTGGGCGGCCAGGTACATACCGGCAAGGCTCTGGAGGATGTTATTCCTCCCCGTCCCCCCGTCATGTGTGCCGGCTGCCCCCACCGCGGCCTGTTCTATACCCTGAGCAAGAACAAGTGCACCGTTCTGGGCGACATCGGCTGCTATACGCTGGGTGCGGTAGCCCCTCTGGCCGCCATGGACATGACCCTGTGCATGGGCGCATCCATCTCTGCCACTCACGGCTTCAACAAGGCTCTGGGTGCGGAAAGCCAGGACAAGACCGTGGCTGTCATCGGCGACTCCACCTTCATGCACTCCGGCATGACCAGCCTTGCCAACATTGCTTACAACCAGTCCAACTCCACCGTCATCATTCTGGATAACTCCATCACCGGCAT
>JAZSJB010000092.1:0-11357 GCA_045534105.1 Lawsonibacter sp.
TGGCTACGATCCGACTTACTCGGGCAGGAACACGGTCTCCGCCTCAGGGAATTCCTGATGGATCTTTTCTTCGATTTCATGGGGGTGATACCAGTCTCTGACGATCGTTTCCTGCGCGATCTCCTTCATGCCATTGATCTCGTTGTTAATGATGATGAACAGCCGATCCTTGTTATCTGCAGGCAGAGCGGCCTCCACACCGGAATCGGTGATGGCGGTAATGCAGTCACCTGCGATCTTGAAGTAGTTCTCACGGTCCTTCTCGGTGAAGGGTTCGGCATGGGGAGGCTCCGCACCCACCTTGGCCTGAGCGGTCAGCACGCGGCGCACAGCCTCGTTCAGGCGCTCCTCGGTGAAAGCGCCGTCGCGGTAGTTCTGCAGCAGCATCTCGTAGCACTTTCTGGCGGAGGTGCGGTAGTTGGGCAGCACAATATCGTTGCCGGCGGCCACGGCCATACCCAAAACCTTATCCTCACCGTACTTCTGCAGAATAGCCATCATGGCCAGAGAGTCGGTCCACACCACGCCGTCAAAGCCACGGTCACGAATCAGATCAATGACCTTTTTGGACAGGGTGGCGGGATTCTCAGGATCGATCTGGGTGTAGACGCTGTGACCCACCATGATGGAATCCAGCAGACCCTGCTCCATCAGGCGGAAGTAGGGCACCATTCTCTCGTTGAGCAGCTCTTCTTTGGTGTTGTGGCAGCCGTCGTTGGCCATATGGGTATCGAAACGGTGAGACCCACCGGGATAGTGCTTGCCGCAGTTCATAAAGCTGTTGTTGGCATACACACGGCTGATCTCCGCCGCGCCTCTGGCAACCACTTCCGGATCATCGGAAATTCTGCGCTGATTGGCGCCCAGGTCCACATTGGGATTCCAGGTACCGTTGTAGCCGGCCTTCTTGGCGTCGGCCACTACGGCGCGGGCAAAGGAGCGGTAATACTCGGGATTGTCACAGGCCGCCAGAGTCATCAGCGGAATGGGAGGCAGCTCAGAGGTGGGGAAGCCCATCTCCATGTCAGTGATAATGAGGATGGGATAGTCCGCAGCTTCCTTCACCCGAGCCATGATCTCGGGCTTGAAAATGGGCACCTGGACGCAGCCCAGAGCGTGGTTGCGGATAAGTTCAACGGTGAACTCCACGTCATCTTCGGTATTGAAGCTTCTGGCACACAGAAGCATACCAACCTTTTGCTCAACGGACAGGTCTTCGATTCTCAGGTTCTTCATCACAATTCTCCTCCTGTTTTAAGGCATCATGCCGTTATTTTGCTCACTTTAAGGCGCAAGAGCCGTTTGCTCTTGCTTTTTATACAATAATTGTATATAGTACATTCAGAAATATCAAGCGGAGATTTTGCTTATGAATAACAATATCTTGCTGAATGCACCAAATGTACGCTTTGAAACCCATCGTTCTACCACCCCGGAGTTCCCCTTTATCATCCATCCCCGGGTGTCCCGTCTGAAAAGCGTATTCAGCATCCACGAAAATCTTGAACTACTCTACTTTTTAGACGGAGAAGGCCATATGCTGTATGATGGCATGCGCTTTCCTGTTCAAAAGGGCGATATCGTAGCTGTCAACTCCTACTCCCTCCATCAGGTGGTGTCAGAGGGCGACCTGCCCCATTTCTGCCTGATCATCGGCAAGTCCTTTTGCCGCTATCACGACATCGACCCCAGCCAACTGGTGTTTCAGCACCTCATTCGAGATGACCTGCAGGTGAGCGGCCTGTTCCAGCGAGTAATGGAGGCCTATGCGGACCGAAACGGCAGTTTTGGAAACACGCGCATCAAAAGCACCGTTCTGGACCTGCTGTTGCATCTGTGTCTGCATTACAGCACCCCCAGAACGGTTGACCGGTTGACGCAGGACCCCTCTCTGGAACATGTACACCGTGCCACCGGATATATGAAAGCCAATCTGTCCCAAAAGCTCACCGTAGATGAGATCGCCGCCAGCGCCGGGCTGAGCAAATTTCACTTCCTGCGTGAGTTCAAACGCATTACCGGCTACACTCTGATTGACTACCTCAATACCCTCCGGTGTGACTACGCCCGAAGTCTTTTGGAGAGCGGACAATACAGCGTCAAGGAAACCGCCTTTCTGTGCGGCTTTACCAACAACTCCTATTTCAGCAACGTGTTCCGCCAGCATACGGGCCTGCTCCCCTCTCAAGTCCGACCACTCAGA
The DNA here is from genome assembly GCA_045534105.1 of Lawsonibacter sp. GTDB lineage: Bacteria > Bacillota > Clostridia > Oscillospirales > Oscillospiraceae > Lawsonibacter. The sequence goes on from JAZSJB010000092.1 coordinate 2,204, forward strand.
TAAAAAACCGTCTCCCGAACCAAATGGTTCAGGAGACGGTTTTTTGTTGATCACTCTGCCTTATAGCCAAAGTTCTGGATAGCCGCCGGGTTGTCCCGCCAATTTTCTTTCACCTTGACCCAGGTCTGCAAAAACACCTTGGTACCCATGAACTTTTCCATGTCCCGCCGGGCGGAGGAGGACACCTTTTTCAGCATGGCGCCGCCTTTGCCGATGATGATGCCCTTGTGACTGTTCTTCTCGCAGTAAATAGTGGCGTCGCACTCGATAACCTCGTCATCCCGCTCAGAAAATTTAGTGATCTCCACAGCGGTACCATGTGGGATCTCCTTGTCCAGGCACAGCAACAGCTTCTCCCTCAGGATCTCCGCCATCACCTGCCGCTCGGGCTGGTCGGTGACCATATCCTCCGGGAACAGCTGAGGACCTTCCTCCAGGTAGTTTTCCAGCAGGGTCAGCAGTTCCTCCACGCCCTCGCGGTTTTTAGCGCTGATGGGAACCACCGCGTTGAAGCTATGGGCCTGACTGTACACCTGAATAACCTCCAGCAGGTCTTCCTTGCGCTCCAGCGTGTCCACCTTGTTGATGACCAGCACCGCGGGACAGCCCAGCTTTTTGATCCGGTCGATCAGTTCCTGCTCGGGCGCACCGATGTTGGAGATGGGTTCTACCAGAAGCAGAACAGCGTCCACATCGGACACGCTCTCCTTCACCACATTTACCATGTAGTCGCCCAACCGGGTGCGGGCTTTGTGCAGGCCGGGAGTGTCCACAAAGACAAACTGACTCTCCCCCCGGTTGAGGATGGCGCAGATGCGGTTGCGGGTGGTCTGGGGCTTGTTAGTGACGATGGCCACCTTCTCACCCACAAAAGCGTTGGTCAGGGTAGACTTGCCCACGTTGGGCCGTCCGCAGATGGTGATGATGCCGGATTTTTTAATATTCATAGGTAATCCTCAACTTTCTTGAGCAATTTCATTCTCTGGTGATGCCAAGGCTGGACAGGATATCCTCTTCCCTGCCCCGCATTTGGGCTTTCATTTCACCCTCGTCCATGTGGTCATACCCCAGCAGATGGAGCACCGAGTGAACGGCCAGATAGCTGACCTCCCGCTCCACGCCGTGGCCGAATTCCTCCGCCTGCGCCTGTGTCCGCTCCAGAGAGAGCACCATATCTCCCAGCGGCACAAGACCGGTGGCCGGATCGGCATCCTCCTGCCCCGGCTTTTCACCGGGCGCAAGGTCAAACATGGGAAAGGACAACACATCGGTGGGGCTGTCCACATTTCTCATATCCAGATTGATCTGGTGGATGCCCTCATCATCGGTAACGAGCACATTAACCTCGCAGGGCATGTCCACTTGTTCGGCCCGCAGGGCGGCGGTAATGACGGTGTTGAGCCGCTCTTCCAGTCCATTGGGCACGTCCACTTCCGCTTCAAAAATGATTTGATGGTTCATTACCGCTTCCCCTTGTCCTTTTTCTCTTCATCGATCTCATAGGCCTTGATGATGCGCTGGACAAGGGCGTGACGCACCACGTCAGACTCGTTCAGGCGGCAGATGGCAATGTCCTCCACACCCTTGAGCACCCGCATGGCCTCCCGCAGGCCGGACACCTTGTCGGCGGGCAGGTCGATTTGAGTGATGTCGCCGGTGATGACGATTTTGGAGCCAAAGCCCAGACGGGTCAGGAACATCTTCATCTGCTCCCGGCTGGTGTTCTGGGCCTCGTCCAGAATAATAAAGGAATCGTCCAGGGTGCGCCCGCGCATATAGGCCAGAGGAGCCACCTCGATGTTGCCCCGCTCCAGATACTTCTGATAGGTCTCCGCACCCAGCATGTCAAACAGGGCATCGTACAGAGGCCGCAGATAGGGGTCCACCTTGGACTGCAGGTCGCCGGGGAGAAAGCCCAGCCGCTCGCCAGCCTCCACTGCCGGGCGGGTGAGGATGATGCGGTTGATCTCCTTAGCCCGGAATGCGGCCACGGCGGCGGCCACGGCAAGGTAGGTCTTACCTGTACCCGCCGGGCCGATGCCCAGGGTGACCACGTTGTTTTTGATGGCCTCCACGTACTTCTTCTGGCCCAGGGTCTTGGCCTTGATGGGCTTGCCCTTGGCGGTGACGCACAGCACATCTCCGGCCAGCTGGCTGATCTGGCTCTCCCGGCCTTCCTGCACCAGCTGGATGATATAGCGCACGTTCTGCTCATTGATCACTTCGCCACGGGCAGACAGGGACATGAGGGCCTCGATAGCCTTGACGGCGTACATCACGCCCTCCCCCTCGCCGGTGACTTTGAGCACGCTGTCCCGGTTGACTACACTGACGGACAATTCCTGCTCGATGATGCGGATATTCTCGTCGAAGGAGCCGAAGATGTTGATGGCTTCCTCCAGCCGTTCCATGCTGATGCTCTGTTCAATCATTCGTACCTGATCTCCTATCCGGCGGCATGTTCTGCGCCGATATTCTGCGCGGGGGTGGGCCGTCCGATCTGTTCCTCACACTCGGCCGCGCCGGTAACGGTGAGCACCCCATCTGTAATGCGGGCCGACCAGTCTACGGTGACCACGCTCCCGTTCTCTCCCACCATCTGCTCGAGCCGACGGCTCAATTGGTTCTCCAGCAGTTCCTGAGCTGCCGCCGTATCGATCTGCACCCGGACGGGCTGCCAGCGGCGCAGAGTCTCTCTGCTCAGGGAGATAGGCAGGACCTGTCCACCGGGCAGGACAGCAGTATGGGTTTTACTTATTTTATCATAATTCTCCCATGAAATGCTACCATTTCCATAAAAATTGATACGCCGATCAAAAAGGATCATGGACCAGCGGGTTTTGTCCGCTCCGGTATACTCCTTGACCGTAGCTGTGATCGGAATTGAGGCGCTGACAGTGCGCCAGGTGCGTGCCCAAACGCTCCCTGCCGCCCGCACATAAAGGTAGCGGGGCGGCACATCGGAATACTGCGGCCCTTCCATGGTGACCGTGCCGGAAATGAGCACATCGCCGGGCGTTACCATGTCCCCTGCTTTCACCCTGGCCTGCCCTTCTACCGCATCCACCCGCAGCACAAGTCCTCCGGCTCCAGCTACCAGATCGCTGACACCATCCTCCTCCAGCAGATCCGGCGCCTGCACGGTCTCCCGCACCACCACCTGCGCCCGTGTCCCATACAGGTTGACGGACACCCAGGACAGGTCATCCAGCGCCAGCTGCGTGTCCAGCGCGATCTGTTTGGTGTCCAGCCTTGGGCCATATACTCCGGTATGCAGCCCCAGCCGCCGCACCTGGGACAGGATGAGCGCGTCAGAAACCCGCTCATTCCCGGTCACATCAATGGTGAGCACAATATTAGACAGCAGACAGATGGAAAGGACGGACAGGGTCAGACCCAGTAGAAAAGTGTACCGCCTGCGAAATCGGGCCAGAAAAGCAGGCAGTCCGGCCCGCTGCTCGACCTCCACCGTACATCCTGCCCGTATGGCCAACTCTTCCAGTCTTTTCATGTCTCTTCTCAGAAGGGTCAGTCTCAGGGTCTGCCCATCCAGCCATTCCACCGCCCAGAATGTCATACCCTGCTGGGCACACAAATTCAAAAGTCGCTCCGGAAATGGCCCGCAGGCCACCAGCCGCACCCAGCCTCGGGCATAGTTGACCCATCCCTGCATGCTGCACCTCCTATAGAATATGGATATCTGTAATATGGCCTGTTATGAGCAGTTCCAGTGCGTTCATGGCCCGCAGCTCCAGTTCCTCGCCGCATACCTTCACCCCAAAGGCACCACCGCTGATATGAATTTCCTGTGTCCCATAGGCCAGGATCCCCCTGTGATTTTCCATGCGCAGCTCCCTGTCCCCCACCAGCTCCAACCGGGGCAGTCCTGCCACCACGTCAGCAGGCAGGTCAAACACCTGGGCTGTCTTCTCCAAAAGGCTCTGCCGCCGTCTCTCCGCCATAACCATCACCTCTCCCCTATTCCTATGAGAATGAGGAAAGAAACTTGTTCCCAAAACGGCAAAAACCCGGCGTTCCATACGGAACGCCGGGTTTTTATCCTGTTTGATGCAATTAAGCCAGAGTATCCTCGCCCTCAGCCATGACCTCCGCGGCCACAGCCTCCTCGGACTCGGAAACCTCCTCAGCTTCAGGCTTGACGAGATTGCCGTCGGCATCGATCACATCGTTCTTCCGGTACTGAGCAAGGCCGGAACCGGCGGGAATCAGTTTACCGATGATGACGTTCTCCTTCAGGCCGCGCAGGTGGTCCACCTTGCCCTTGATGGCGGCTTCGGTGAGCACCTTGGTGGTCTCCTGGAAGGATGCGGCAGACATGAAGGAATCGGTGGCCAGAGAGGCCTTGGTGATACCCATGAGCAGACGGGTGCAGGTGGGCAGGGTCAGCTCCTCACCCATCTCGTTCTTCTCGCCGGCATCGATGCGGGCCTGAACTGCAGCTTCCGCATCTAGGAACTCCACGATGTCAATGGTGGCACCGGACAGCAGATCGGAATCGCCGGACTCTTCCACGCGCACCTTGCGCATCATCTGGCGGATGATGACCTCGATATGCTTGTCGTTGGTGTCAACGCCCTGCTGACGGTACACCTTCTGAACCTCGCGGATCAGGTAGTTATGGCAGCCGGACACACCGCGGATGCGCAGCACATCGTGGGGGGACAGGGCACCCTCGGTCAGTTCAATGCCCTTCTCCGCCCAGTCGCCGTCCTTCACCTTGATACCGGCGGAGTAAGGCAGAGCGTAGGTGACCACCTCGCCGTCATCGGCGGTGATGGTCAGGTTGCACATGGTGGCGCGCTTGGTCTCCTCGATGGTGACCTTACCGGAGATCTCGGCCAGCTGGGCCATCTTCTTGGGCTTGCGGGCCTCGAACAGTTCTTCCACTCGGGGCAGACCCTGGGTGATATCGCCGCCGGCAACGCCGCCGGTGTGGAAGGTACGCATGGTCAGCTGAGTACCGGGTTCACCGATGGACTGGGCGGCGATGATACCAACGGCCTCACCGGCACCCACAGGCTCGCCGATGGCCAGGTTGATACCGTAGCACTTCTCACACACGCCGGTACGGGCGCGGCAGGTGAGCACGGAGCGGATCTTCACACTGTTGATGCCATGGGCCATCAGGGTCTTGGCATCGTCCTTGCGCAGCATGGTGTCCCTGGTGAACAGCACCTCGCCGGTGGCAGGGTCCACAATGTCGGCAGTGGGATAGCGGCCGTGGACACGCTCATCGAAGGTCTCGATGACCTGTCCGTTCTCGCTGATCTCGGCCACCTCGATACCATCGGTGGTGCAGCATTCCTCCTCACGGATGATGACTTCCTGAGACACGTCCACCAGACGGCGGGTCAGGTAGCCGGAGTCGGCGGTACGCAGAGCGGTATCGGCCATACCCTTTCGGGCACCTCTGGAAGAGGTAAAGTATTCCAGAACAGACAGACCCTCACGGAAGTTGGACTTGATGGGGATCTCGATGGTACGGCCGGCGGTATCGGCCATCAGGCCACGCATACCGGCCAGCTGACGGATCTGAGCCATGGAGCCACGGGCGCCGGAATCGGCCATCATCCAGATGGGGTTGTACTTGTCCATGGAATCCTGCAGGGCGTCGGTCACGTCCTTGGTAGTCTTCTCCCAGCTCTTGACCGCCAGGCTGTATCGCTCCTCGTTGGTGATCAGACCGCGCTGATACTGACGATCGATCTTGATGATCTCCTTCTCGGTCTCGGCGATCAGCTCGTACTTCTTCTGAGGCACGGTCATATCGGCGATGGCCACGGTCAGGGAGCCGCGGGTAGAGTAGTGGTAGCCCAGATCCTTGATATCGTCCAGCACCTTGGCAGACTCGGTAAAGCCGTGCTTGGTGATGCACTTGTCAATGATCTTGCCCAACTGCTTCTTACCCACCACGAAGTTGACCTCGGGATCGAACATGGTCTCGGGATCGGTGCGGTCCACGAAGCCCAGATCCTGAGGAATGGCCTCGTTGTAGATCAGACGGCCAACGGTAGTCTTGACCAGCTTATGCTTCAGCTCACCGTCCACCTCACGGAACATACGCACCTGGATGGGGGAATGCAGAGTGACCACGCCGGAGTCGTAGGCCATCATGGCCTCGTCCTTGTCGGCAAAGATGTGGCCGGTGCCCTCCTCCTCACGCTCGAAGGTCAGGTAATAAGCACCCAGGATCATATCCTGAGATGGAATGGTAACGGGGCCGCCGTCCTGAGGACGCAGCAGGTTATTGGCGGACAGCATCAGCACCCGGGCCTCGGTCTGCGCCTCGGCAGACAGGGGCACGTGAACGGCCATCTGGTCGCCGTCGAAGTCGGCGTTAAAGGCAGTACATACCAGGGGATGCAGCTTGATGGCGCGTCCCTCCACCAGCACGGGTTCAAAGGCCTGGATGGCCAGACGGTGCAGGGTAGGAGTGCGGTTGAGCATAACGGGGTGTTCCTTGATCACGAACTCCAGAGCATCCCACACGGCGGGGTTGCCCTTGTCCACCATCTTCTTGGCGGACTTGATGTTGTTGGCCAGACCGTCCTCAACCAGCTTCTTCATTACGAAGGGACGGAACAGCTCGATAGCCATCTCCTTGGGCAGGCCGCACTGATAGATCTTCAGGTTGGGACCTACCACGATAACGGAACGACCGGAGTAGTCCACGCGCTTACCCAGCAGGTTCTGGCGGAAGCGGCCCTGCTTACCCTTGAGGAAGTCGGACAGGGACTTCAGGGCACGGTTGTTGGCGCCCACCACGGCGCGGCCGCGGCGGCCGTTGTCGATCAGAGCGTCAACCGCCTCCTGCAGCATGCGCTTTTCGTTGCGCACGATGATGTCAGGGGCATTGAGCTGCATCAGCCGCTTCAGGCGGTTGTTGCGGTTGATGACGCGGCGGTACAGGTCGTTCAGGTCGGAGGTGGCAAAGCGGCCGCCGTCCAGCTGAACCATGGGACGAATCTCGGGAGGAATGACGGGCAGCACGTCGATGACCATCCACTCGGGCTTATTGCCGGACTGGCGGAAAGCATCCACGACTTCCAGACGCTTGACGATACGGGCCTTCTTCTGGCCGGAGGCCTCCTTCAGCTCGGCGTGGAGCTGAGCGGACAGCTCATCCAGGTCAATATCAGCCAGCAGCTTCTTCACGGCCTCGGCGCCCATGCCGGCGTCGAAATCATCCTCATACTTCTCGCGCATATCCTGGTATTCCTTCTCGGACAGGATCTGGTTCTTGGCCAGAGGGGAGAAGCCGGGATCGGTGACGATATAGGCTGCGAAGTAGAGCACCTTCTCCAGAATACGGGGGCTGATGTCCAGCAGCAGACCCATACGGGAGGGGATACCCTTGAAATACCAGATGTGGGACACGGGGGCGGCCAGCTGAATGTGGCCCATGCGCTCGCGGCGCACCTTGGCACGGGTGACCTCCACGCCGCAGCGGTCACACACCTTGCCCTTGTAGCGGATCTTCTTGTACTTGCCGCAGTGGCACTCCCAGTCCTTGGTGGGGCCAAAGATCTTTTCGCAGTACACGCCATCCTTTTCAGGCTTCAGGGTTCGGTAGTTGATGGTCTCGGGCTTGGTGACCTCGCCGAAGGACCACTCCATGATCTTTTCAGGGGAGGCGATGCCGATCTTAATGGCAGAAAACTCAGTATAACTCATAATTTGATCTCCTCCCTTTCTTACAGGTCATCATCGAAGGACATCTCACCCATGATATCCTCATCGGTGGGATCCTCGATGGTCAGGTCATCATCATCGCTTTCGCCCTTCAGGGTGAAGCCGGCGTCCACGAAGTCAGACTCGGAATCGGTGAAGAAGAAGTCCTCGTCATCGCGACGGCCGGGAACGTAGACATCCTCTTCCTCGTCCTTGATCTCGATCTCAGCGCCGGCCTCATCCAGCACCTTGATGTCCAGACACAGGGCCTGCAGTTCCTTGATAAGGACCTTGAAGGACTCGGGCACACCGGGCCGGGGCACGTTGTGGCCCTTGACAATGGCCTCGTAGGTCTTGACACGGCCAGTCACGTCGTCGGACTTGACGGTCAGGATCTCCTGCAGGGTGTAAGCTGCGCCGTAAGCCTCCAGAGCCCAGACTTCCATTTCGCCGAAGCGCTGGCCGCCGAACTGGGCCTTGCCGCCCAAGGGCTGCTGGGTGACCATGGAGTAGGGGCCGGTGGAACGGGCGTGGATCTTATCGTCCACCAGGTGATGCAACTTCAGGAAGTAGACATAGCCCACGGTGACGGGGTTGTCAAAGCGCTCGCCGGTGCGGCCGTCATACAGCCAGTTCTTGCCGTCCACCAGACGCAGCTGACCGGCCTTCTGCCAGTCGCGCACCTGCTCGTCATTGGCCATTTCCTCGGCAGTCAGCTCGCGCATGCCGGCCTCGGACTCGTCGGCCAGATACAGCTGCTTGCCGATCAGCGGCTCGTCGCGGCCCACTTCGCGGGCCAGACCGGCCAGCTTCAGGCACTCCTGGATGTCGCCCTCGTTGGCACCGGAGAAGATGGGGGTGGCCACCTTCCATCCCAGAGTCTTGGCCGCGTAGCCCAGATGGACCTCCAGCACCTGGCCGATGTTCATACGAGAAGGAACGCCCAGGGGGTTCAGCACGATGTCCAGCGGTGTGCCGTCGGGCAGGAAGGGCATATCCTCCTGAGGCATGATGCGGGAAACAACACCCTTGTTACCATGACGGCCGGCCATCTTGTCGCCCACGCTGATCTTGCGCTTCTGGGCGATGTAGACACGAACCACCTGGTTGACGCCGGGAGACAGCTCATCACCGTTCTCACGGGTATAAACCTTAACATCCACGATGATACCGGACTCGCCGTGAGGCACCTTCAAGGAGGTGTCCCGGACCTCGCGGGCCTTCTCACCGAAGATGGCACGCAGCAAGCGCTCCTCGGCGGTCAGGTCGGTCTCACCCTTGGGGGTGACCTTGCCCACCAGAATATCGCCGGCATGGACCCCGGCACCAATGCGGATAATGCCGCGCTCGTCCAGATCCTTCAGGGCATCCTCGCCCACGTTGGGAATATCACGGGTGATTTCCTCGGGACCCAGCTTGGTATCACGGGACTCGGTCTCGTACTCCTCGATGTGGATGGAGG
>JAZSJB010000030.1:0-12070 GCA_045534105.1 Lawsonibacter sp.
GGTTTGCCGACCCGACTTGTATGAACTCGGAGAGTAATTCATGACAAATTGCTAAGCTAACGCTGTGGTCCAAATTTCGTTTGTCTAGCAGTGCCCGTTTACGGGCAGCAGGGCATCTGATGCAAGAGAAAGAATTTTCAGTGCGTCTTGAGACGCTTGCCGGTAATAAGCCCTTATAGGGCTTACTCAAGCCCCCGGCTTAGCCGGGGGTTTTGACTTATTTTAATTGGTTGATTTCTTTTTGAAGATTCTCCAAAAAACTTCCTGCCTGAGCGCCATCCATTTGCGCATGGTGAAACTGAAAAGAGATTGGAAGATAATATCTGAACCATTTCTTCCGGTGTTTTCCCCAGATGATAAACGGATTATTTAAAATACCGCTATTCATGCCAACAGCATCGTCAATTTCTGTATCAACGATTGCTGTATTATTCAAGCATTTTGGCAAATTCTTCTTCCGTCAGTACCGGAACGCCCAGTTCATTGGCCTTTTTTAGCTTAGAACCTGCATTTTCTCCCGCCACTACATAGGTGGTTTTCTTGGACACCGAGCCGGCAGCCTTTCCGCCAAATTCTTCGATGCGGGCAGAAGCCTCATCCCGGGTAAATCGCTCCAAAGTACCAGTCAGCACGAAAGTCATCCCTTCAAAGCGCCGGTCACTTCCCTGCTGAGATGCAGTCATATTGACTCCGGCCTGTGTCAGACGCTGGATCAGGTGCCGGCTCTGAGGGCTGTCAAACCAGCTGCGGATGTTTTGTGCGGTAATCGTTCCGATATCCTCCACACGCATCAAATCTTCTGCTGTGGCCTCCTGAATGGCCTGCAACAAACCAAAATGCCGTGCAATGGTTTTTGCGGCCTTCTGTCCCACCTGTCGGATACCGAAAGCATACAACAGTCTGCCGAGATCGTTTTCTTTGGAACGCTCGATTGCCGCTATAAGGTTTTCCGCGGATTTCTTTCCCATGCGGTCCAATGATGCAACACACTGGGGTTCTAGGTAATAGAGATCGGCGGGGCTTTTGACCAGCCCGGCGTTGACCAGCAGCTCCACCACCGCAATGCCAAGACCTTCAATGTCCATGGCATCCCGGCTGGCAAAGTGGGCCAAATTGCGCAGTAGCTGAGCGGGGCACTCGGCTCCGGTGCAGCGGATATGTGCACCATCCTCATCCCGGCAAACCGGCTCACCGCATTCCGGACAGATCTCCGGCAAGCGGTAGGGAAGTGCTCCCCGCGGACGCTTGTCCATAACAACAGACAAAACCTCCGGGATGATTTCTCCTGCCTTGCGAACGATGACGGTGTCGCCGATGCGGATATCCTTTTCGGTGATAAAATCCTGATTGTGCAGGGTTGCGTTGGTCACCGTGGTACCCGCAAGCCGCACCGGGGCAAGAATCGCCTTGGGCGTCAATACACCTGTACGTCCTACCTGTACAACGATATCCAGCAATTCGGTCGGTTTTTCTTCCGGAGGGTATTTGTATGCTGCAGCCCAACGTGGGAATTTGGCTGTGCTTCCCAACTGCTGACGCTGGGCCAGATCGTTTATCTTAACTACAGCACCGTCAATATCAAAGGGGAAATTTTCCCGCGTTTCCCCAATGTGGACAATACGTTCAATGACCTCATCAATAGTTGCACAAGTGTAATGCGGAATCGCTTTACAGTTATTTTTCTTCAGATATTCTAAAGTTTCTTGATGGCTTGAAAACTGTACGCCGTCCGCCCATTGAACATTAAATAGGATAGCGTCCAGTTTGCGCTGGGCGGCAATCCTGGGGTCCAGCTGGCGCAAAGAACCGGCTGCCGCATTGCGGGGATTTGCGAACAGCGCCTCTCCCCTGCGCTCCCGTTCTTCGTTCAGTTGGTGAAATACCTTTTTGGACATGAAGACTTCACCACGTACAATCAGTCTGTGCGGTGCGTCCGGAATATGAAGAGGAATAGAGCGAATGGTACGCAAATTTTCAGTCACGTCTTCTCCTACCTGGCCATCGCCGCGGGTCGCGCCGCGGATAAACAGACCATCCTCGTACTCCAGTGCCACGGACAGGCCATCTACCTTGGGCTCCACAACATAGGTTGCATCGGACACGACCGCCTTGACCCGCTGGTCAAACTGCCGCAGTTCTTCATAATCAAACACATCCTGCAGGCTCTCGAGAGGGACACGATGGGTTACTTTGGCAAAATCATCCACCGGCGCCCCGCCAACCCGCTGTGTAGGCGAGTCGGGGGTAACCAGTTCCGGATGAGCCGCTTCCAGTTCCTCCAAACGACGCAGCTTGTGGTCATAGTCGTAATCGGACATGGTGGGATTATCCAGTACATAGTATTCATATCCTGCCTGCTCCAGCTCCCGCCGCAGCAGCTCCACTTCCTGTCTGACGTTCATTCGTGCTTCCTCCTGCCATGTTCAGATAAGTCTGGGGCACTCGCCCCACGATCACCGTCTCCGCCACACACACAGTGACGCGCACCAGGGTTTCACCACGGCTGCCCGGCAGCAGAACAGTCAGTGGAACCTCCACATCCAGCAAAACGCGGTGCAGAGTCTGATTGATCCCGGCGGAACGAAAATCGCTGTAAACCCGGGTATTTACGGTACCTGCCACAAGGCTGTGGACCTGGACCTCCGGGCCCTTGGCCCACAAAAGGTCAAAATCAAACAGGCTGCCCAGGGGGATGCCAAGGGTGTGCACATCGATGGCCGCGATGGTGTCAAGGGCAACCTGTACCCCTTGAGCCCTGATCTGGTTTACCTGCTCCATGTTACTGGTTACCGCGGTGATGGCACCGTCTTCTCCGCGCTGGATTTCTACAAGGCGATCATAGCCCGCCTGTAACCCGCTCAATGCGGCATTTAGTTCCGCCGTGACCCGGTTATTTACCTGCCGGGCTGCCAGTTGCTCCGCTACGGGCCGCAGTCGCAGTTCCAGAAGAGCAATAAAGTAAACTGACAGCACCAAGGCCAACAACAGCGTTACCTGTATCGACTTCAGCTGTACAGGTCTGCGGCGAGAGCGCTTGTGGGGTGGCCGCCGCATGCGGCGGCAAAAGCGTCTTAAAGCAAGCCAAAGCCCGTTTCCCATACCGCACCCCTCCCCTTTTCAGAGGATATGTGCTCGGTGGCTTGGCCTATGCTTCGCCCAAAAGCTCCCTGACGGCCAACAGAACACCGGCCCGGCCCGATTCATAAGTCAGACCGCCCTGCAGGTAAACCGTGTAAGGCTCACGCATAGGCGCGTCGGCCGACAGCTCAATGGACGCACCCTGCACGAAAGCGCCCGCGGCCATGATGACCTGGCTGTCATAACCGGGCATATCCCAAGGCTCAGGGGTGACAAAGGAGTCCACCGGCGCACCGAACTGGATGCCCTTGCAAAAGCGCTTCAGAGCCTCCGGCTCCTTCATGTGGATCATTTGGATAATGTCGTGGCGGACTTCGTTGGCACGGGGCTGGGCAACATAGCCCAGTTGCTCCATGATGCCGGCGGCAAACACTGCCGTCTTGACCGCCTGAGCTACTGTATGGGGTGCCAGAAACAGTCCCTGGTACAGCAGGCGGTTCTGACCCAAGGTACAGCCGCATTCCCCGCCGATACCGGGCGCGGTAAGGCGCATGGCTGCCCCTTCAACCAGATCGCGCCGTCCTGCAATGTAGCCGCCGGTAGGCGCAATACCGCCGCCGGGATTTTTGATAAGTGAGCCTACAACAAGGTCCGCACCCACCTGAGTTGGCTCCAGTTCCTCTACAAACTCACCGTAGCAGTTGTCCACGAGAACAGCAACATTGGGATTTACCGCCTTGATGCGGCGGCACATCTCCCCTATTTCGGCCACAGAAAGGGATGCACGGGTGGCATAACCCCGGGAACGCTGAATGAGGACCGCTTTGACCCGGGGATCCGCCACAGCGCGCTCCATTCCCTCCAGATCCGGCTGGTCATTGACCAGATCCACCTGACGGTATTCCACGCCATAGTCTTTCAGAGAGCCGGGTCCTTTATCTACCACGCCAATGGCCCCTAACAGCGTGTCATATGGGGCACCGACTGCAGAAACCAGTACATCTCCCGCCTTCAGCGCTCCGAACAAAGCACAGGTAATGGCGTGTGTCCCATTGACAAATTGAATGCGGACAATGGCTGCCTCGGTACCAAAAATATCGGCATAAATCTCGTCCAGCTTGTCCCGGCCAAGATCATCATAGCCATACCCGCTGGTACCGGTAAAGTAGTTTTCTGCCACTTTATGCTTCTGAAACGCGGCCAGCACCTTTTCTGTATTTGCGGCGGCAATTGTGTCAATCCGGCGGAACTGCTCCTGCACGGCCTGTTCTGTCTGTTCTGCCAGCGCACGGATGCGCTCGTTTATCTGTAAAGCCATTTTACTGTTCACTCTTTCTCTAATAGCGATTCGGAGAATGCGCACACCAGCTTGACGGCATTTTCGGCATCGGAGCGGTATACGCACTCGGTGGGAGAATGGGTATATCGGCAGGGTACTGTGATTCCCCCCACATACACACCTGAACGAGTAGGCTGCATGGCACCTGCGTCTGTTCCACCGGTTCGCTTTACGTCCGGTTGATGATCGATACCCTTTTCCTGGGCCAGTTCCTCAAGCTTCTTTACCACTCTGGGATGGCAAATGACGGAACTATCCATATACTTGATGGCCGCACCCTTGCCCTGTACTGTGCTGCAATTGTTTTTACACGCGGGCGTGTCGGCACTTGCGGTCACATCCACAGTAATGCCATAGACCGGATCAATGGCATAGGCTGCCGTCTTAGCACCCCGCAGCCCCAGTTCCTCTTGCGTAGTGAACACAAAGTAAAGGTCATTCTCACGTTTGACCAACTGCTCCATGGCACATAGCAAAATGGCGCAGGAAACACGGTTATCAAGATACGGGGAAATAATGCGCTCGCCGGCCTGGAAACAGGGGGTATCATATACCGCGATGTCTCCGAGTGCCACCTGCTTTCCGGCACTTTCCTCATCAGAAGCGCCAATATCGATATACAGATCATCCATGCGCAGCTTGTCCATGGCAATGCCCCCATCGCAGGACACCAAGCCCCGCGTCCCGTTTTTAAAGCGAACAGGGGTGGACAGAATACGAACAGGTCTGATCCCGCCCAGGGCAGCCACACGCAGGAAGCCTTCCTTCTCAATGTGAGTGACCACAAGGCCAAGGGAATCCATGTGGGCCGCAAACATCACTCTAGGTCCACTTCCCTTCTTGTGGCAAATGAGATTTCCCATAACATCAGTGGATATCTCGTCCACATAGGGACCGGCCAGTTGTGCAATGGCGGCAGCAACGCCGGATTCATCTCCGGAGGGACCAAACTCGGCAGTCAGAGCCTGAATGGTATTGAAAAGTTCCATGTTTTTTCCTCCATCAGCTGTTGGCAGCGGTGTCCTCAATAAAGCACCAAAGCAACTTGAGCATATTTTCAAAATCCTTAATCGCGCCCACACTGGCCGGAGCATGGAGATAACGGATGGGCGCGGAGACTGTGATCACCCGCACGCCGCTCTTGGTGGGCTGGATGGCTCTGGCGTCGGTTGCACCGGCAACATAATGCTTGGTCTGCCATGGAATGTGGTTTTCCTGTGCCACCCGGCGCATCTGCTCAAACAGTGCCCGGTCAGCTACCGCCCCGCCGTCCATAAAAGGGATAACGGGTCCGCTTCCGACCTGACAGACCTGCTTACTCGAATTTACATTTGGGAAATCGGCGGCGGTAGTACAATCTGTGACCAGCGCAATCTGCGGTGTAACAGAAAATGCCGCGCCGAACGCGCCGCGAGTGCCTACCTCCTCCTGTACGGAAAAGACAAAGGTCAAATCCATGGGCAGTTCCCGCTCCATCAGCTTCAGAAGCATGGCACAGCACAAGCGGTCATCAATGGCCTTTGCTTTGAGCATGCCGTCACCAAATTCCTCACTTTCGCTGAGAAATGTGCATGGGTCCCCCAGCTCAACCTGACCTTCCGCTTCTTCCCTGTTCTTCGCGCCAATGTCAATATACAGATCATCGGCCTTGGGAGCCTTTTTCTCCTCCTCGTCGCTGACCAGATGATACGCCTTGATTCCAATCACGCCGGGAATCTTCCCGGCACCCACCAGAACCTTTTTTCCAACAAGGACACGGCGGTCGATTCCACCGACACAGTCAAATTTTAAATAACCATCTTCGGTAACTGCACGCACGATCAGCCCCACCTCATCCATGTGGGCACACAGCATCAGCTTGTTTCCAGTGGACTTTGCTCCTCTTTTAAAGACGATCAGGTTACCCAGGGCATCTGTACGCATCTCGTCGGCATAGGGTGCGGCATGCGTGCGGATATAAGCGCGTACTTCGTCTTCCCAACCGCCCACGCCACTTAGCGCACAGAGCTCTTTCGCCGTGTTCAGCATACCTGCCCCTCCCTTCCAAGTCCGGTGGCAAAGGCGGCCAGAAGGCGGGCCATATTCTCCAAATCGGACAATTCAAACACCTCCAGCGGTGTGTGCATATACTTCAGGGGCAGAGAAACAAGGGCGGTAGCAATTCCCTCACGGCAAATCTGGATGGGCCAGGCGTTGGTTCCTGTATGGCCGCCCATCACCTCCAGCTGAAAGGGGATGTTCAGTGCACGGGCTTTTTCTTTCATCCGTTCGGTCATCCAGCGAGTCATATTGGGGCCAACTCCAATGGCCGGACCGCTGCCCATTTTCAATGTTTTTTCCTTGGGACCGTCCGGGGTTTTTCCATGGGTCACGTCCACGGCCACACACCAGTCCGGTTCAATGGCGAATACGCCGGTCTTGGCCCCTGCGCCCCCCACTTCCTCATAGGTGCTGCCAAGAACATACACATCTACGTCCAAATCTACATCCTGCAGCAATTCCAGCGTGCGCAAAAGGCCGGTAAAACAGGCTCTGTCATCCATAGCCTTACCGCACATTTGGCTTTTACCGAGGGCAAAACAGCTTTCACGATATACAATGGGAGTGCCAATGGGAACGACGGCCTCGGCTTGTTCCTGAGAAAGACCTACGTCGATATATAAATCTCTTATTGGAATGCTCTTTTCCTGGTCCTCCGGCTTGAGGAGGTGGGGCGGGGTGCAGATGACCACGCCGAGTATTGGGATGTCTGTCAGCACCGTCAGCTCCCGCCCGGGCAGGATACGCGGGTCTACACCGCCGATAGGCGCAAAGCGCAGAAATCCTTCTTCAATTCCGGTTACAACAAGTCCGATCTCATCCAGATGTGCATCCAGCACCAGACGTTTGGGGTTGGGCTTTCCGCAGCGCCTTACACCCACTACGTTGCCTAACCGGTCAACCCAAACTTCGTCTGCCAGCGGACGAAGCAGTTCGGCGGCAATGCCGGCCACCGGGCGCTCAAAGCCGGATGGTCCTCCGGCAGCACAAAGCTGCTCCAGAACGTTGCCAATATCCATCCAGAGTTCACATTCCTTTCAGGTCGCGGACGATGGCTTTAAAGGTATCTCCACGCTCCATAAAGTTTTTAAATTGGTCAAAGGCGGCGCAGGCAGGCGAAAGAACGACAGCGTCCCCTGCCCGGGCAAGCTCGGCAGCCTTTGCCACAGCACTGCCCAAATCGGCCACCCTAAACACTTCCGGTTCTCCCGGGGCAAACCCATTCGCGTGCTCCACGGCACACTGGATCTTGTCGGCAGTATCACCTGTAAGGATTAGCACCTTTACATGTTTTATAATTTCTTCTCCCAATGTATCAAAGGGAACCTGCTTGTCATAGCCGCCCGCGATCAGGATCACTTTTTGATCAAAGGCACGCAGTCCGGCGATGGTACGGCTCGGGCTGGAGCCAATGGAATCATTGTAATACCGCACGCCGTCCAGTTCCCGAACCAGCTCCATGCGGTGCTCTACCCCGGTAAAGGACTGTGCTACCGCCCTGACGCATTTATCCGGCACAAGGCCGTCCACCGCCGCAATAGCAGCCATAAAGTTCTCGATGTTGTGGACGCCGGGCAAACGGATCATGGAGACAGGCAGCACTTCCCTGCTGCCCATTTCGTTGGTCAGCCAAATGGTATTATCCCGCAGGTATACCCCTTCCTCCAATTGCTGCCGGCGGGTAAATAGCACGCTCTTTCCCGGAGCCTGTCTGGCCATGGAGCGGGTAACATCATTGTCCCCGTTGAAGATGGCTCGATCCCCATCCTTTTGGTGGTAATAGATGTTCATCTTGGCTTTGGTGTACTCTTCCATCGTGTGGTGGTAGTCAAGATGATTGGGGGAAAGATTGGTAAATACCGCAATACTGGGGCTTTGCTCCATGGTCATCAGCTGGAAGGAGGATAACTCAACAACCACAATGTCATCCTCTGTCATCCCGTCCACATCAGGAAGCAGGGGTCTGCCAATATTTCCGCCTACGAACACATTGTGACCCGCGGCCTTCAGAAATTCGGCGATCAGGGTGGTGGTGGTGGTCTTTCCGTCGCTTCCGGTCACCGCGATGATGGGACAGGGACACAGGCGGAAGAACACTTCCATCTCGCTGGTCAGTTCCGAGCCCTTTTCCACTGCTTTTTTCAGCTCTGGGGTGTTGGGACTCACACCGGGAGTGCGGAAGATCACATCGAACTTATGGATCTTTTTCAGGTAATCCGGTCCCAGCTGAAGGCCGGCGCCCAGACTTTCCAGTTCCGCGGCCTGCTGGGCTGCCATCTCCCGTGACGAACGGTCACACACCGTGACCTTCAGCCCCTCCCGAAGCATCATGCGGATCAAAGGCGTATTACTCACACCCATGCCAATCACGGCAATGGACAGACCACGCAAACTGTCAAAATATTCCTTAGTGGCGGACATAATCAGTCCTCCTTCCAAGATAGCAATTTCCATTTCTTATCAATATATTATACTACCATATCAACTGTAAAATTTCAATTCTATCCCATAGATTATCCGTCTTGTCTTTGTAGGTAGAGGAGGAAGTAAAATCCAATTGACACCCATCTGCTTTTCCTGTATGATAATCAGGCAAGCAAGCTGGACAGCCGCGCGGGCGGGGCGAAAGGCCCGTTTGTGAGGAAAGTCCGGGCTCCATAGGGCAAGGATAACGGGTAACACCCGCCGGGGGCGACCCCAGGAAAAGTGCAACAGAGATATACCGCTGGCCTCCGGCCAGTAAGGGTGGAAAGGCGAGGTAAGAGCTCACCCAATGGCGTGTGAAAGCGTCCATTGCTGTAAACTCTATCCGGAGCAACGCCGTGGAGGGACATGTGGCCGGCCCGGCCGTCCCGGGGAGGCGGCTTGAGCGTGCGGGCGACCGTACGTCGAGATAGATGGCTGTCTTGAATGACAGAACCCGGCTTACAGGCTTACTTGCACCATGGCCGCGACAGGAAACTGCCGCGGTCCTTTTTATGGGTATGAAAAATCCCTCTGCCAATTGGCAGAGGGATTTGTTCTTTCTTACTGCTCCCAGTTATGGTAGACGTTCTGCACGTCATCGTTTTCTTCCAGGTAGTCGATGAGCTTCTCCATGTTTTTGATGTCGGTCTCATCGGTAAGAGTAACATAATTCTGGGGGACCATCTGAACGCCAGCCTCCAGGAAAGTGTAGCCCTTGCCCTCCAGCGCGGCGACCACGTCGTTGAACGCATCGGGATCGGTATAGACCTCGAAGATCTCCTCATCTGCCTGCATGTCGTCCGCGCCGGCCTCCAGAGCATCCATCATAACGGTGTCCTCGTCCAGATCCTCGCTCTCGATAACGATCACGCCCTTGCGGTCAAAGGACCAGGACACGCATCCAGTGGCACCCAGACCCTTGCCATACTTGTCCAGCAGGTGGCGCACTTCGGGGGCGGTGCGGTTGCGGTTATCGGTCAGCGCCTCTACAATGACGGCCACGCCGTTGGGGCCGTAGCCCTCGTAAACCACGTTTTCAAAGCTGTCTGTGTTGCCTGCACCCAGGGCCTTGTCGATGGTGCGCTTGATGTTGTCGTTGGGCATGTTGGCCGCCTTTGCTTTGGCAATAACAGTGGCCAGGCGGGAGTTGTTTGCAGGGTCGCCGCTGCCGCCGGTCTTGACGGCCACAATCATCTCGCGGGCGATCTTGGTAAAGATCTGAGAGCGCTTGGCATCCGCCGCGCCCTTGGTTTTCTGAATATTATGCCACTTGGAGTGTCCGGACATTGGTATCGTTCCCTTCTAATTCAATTCAAAAGCGGTAGTATTATACCACATGCAGCTGTATATTGCAATAACAAGACATCAGATACTGACAAAAACCTCTTTATGCACGCGGGAAAGAGTCACCTGGACCTGGGGAAAGGCGGCTTGAAGCTTGTCTGCAAGCGGACCCGTCACCACGTTCTCCGTAGCAAAATGACCAGCGTCCAGCAGGTTGATCCCCAGTTCCTTTGCCTCCAGAAACACATCATATTTCACATCCGCGGTGACAAAAGTATCACAGCCCGCGGCTACGGCATCATGCAGCATGCTACCACAGGAGCCACCGCCCACCGCCACCCGGCGCACCGGACGGCCGGCATCCATATAGCGTATCCCGGCAGCATTCAGCTGTCCCTTTACTCGCTGGGCAAAATCTGCAGCGCAAGCGCATTCCTCGACAAAGCCCACACGCCCGATACCATAGGGTCTTCCCTGAGTGTCTATACCATCCTGGTGCAGTTGTTCCAATTCAGTCAGTCCAAGCTGGACTGCCAACCGGTCGTTGATCCCATCCTGCGCCGCGTCCAGATTGGTGTGGGCACAGATGGCCGCGATGCCGCTTTCTGCCAGCATCAGCACCTTCTCCCCTGTCACGTCCCCGCCGATGACAGATTTCATGGGATGAAAGATCACGGGATGGTGGGCCACGATAAGCTGCACTCCCATCTGTGCTGCTTCACAAATGACCTCGTTGGTGATATCAAGAGCGACCAGAATTTTGCTGACCTCCGCCTGCATCCGTCCAACCAACAGCCCAGCATTGTCAAAATCCATCTGCGTATGGAAAGGCGCAATTGAGTCAATGTATGCATAAATGTCCTTTACCTGTGCCAAGTGTCCCACTCCTCTTTCATTTCAACAAGGGCTGCGTGGACCCGGCGCAGCTCATCCAATCGTTCCCGGTCACACTCGCCCTTTCCCCGGGAAATACCATCCATCGCACGGCATGTTTTTTCCAGGAGACGGTCCAGATATTCCCCTCTCAGCGACTGGTCCAGTTCGCGTGCCTGCGACCCGGCCCATTCCTCTCCAAGTGTCATAGGTCTTGCAGACCCATACATTACAAACAGTATATTGTAAAGTTTATTTCCTTCACGGACAATTTGTTCGTTTCTGATGCCGTAGCCCTGCTTCCACAACCATCTGCGCAGATCGTTTTGAGCGCTCATTGGCTGCAGGATCAGGGTGTATCGCTCATTCCGCGTCCAAACGGCTGCCTCCAGAATCGCGGCAATGGTCTCACCGCCCATACCGGCAATCACGATAGTGTCTGCTTCTTCCGGCGTGATTCCGGACAATCCGTCGCACAGGCGAAAAGCAATATTATCATTGCAGTCATATTTCCTTGCTGTCAGCTTTGCGCGCTCCAAAGGCCCTTGACGCAGGTCGGCAGCTATGGCCCGTGATATCTTCCCCTCCATCAGCAGCCAAACGGGCAAATAGGCGTGGTCAGTCCCAATATCGGCCAAAGTCGTTCCCTCGGGTACCAGCTCTGCCACAGCACGCAGGCGCGGGGTCAGTTCCAGTTGCTTCATTGTTTCACTTCCCTAAAAAAACAGAGGCGGCGGATGCCACCTCTGTTTTTAGCCTTAGTTTGCGGCAGCGATGGCCTCGTTGACCTTAGCCAGCAGCATCTCCACATCCACACCGTGGACGGCACAGGCCTGCTCCACAGTCTCGCCGCGGGAGGCGGGGCAGCCCAGGCAGTGCATGCCGATGGACAGGAAGATGGGGGCGGTCTGGGGAGCGATATCCAGAATGTCACCGATGATGGTGTCCTTGGTAATATTGATCATAACAGTTTTCCTCCAGAATAAAATT
>JAZSJB010000031.1:0-45331 GCA_045534105.1 Lawsonibacter sp.
CGATAAGGTACAATAAATTGCGCAAATTGAAAAAAGGGTAAAAAAGGAGACATGGTTTGCAGATCTCTGGTAGAATGAAGTTGCGACACACACATTCGAAAGGAGACAGCAAACCATGTCCGAGAAAATTGTACAGCTAAACGAGGAAGTAATCAAGGGTCAAATCAAGGAATTGGTGCGAGGCAGCGTAGAGGAAACCCTCAATGAACTGCTGGAAGCCGAGGCAGAAAAGCTGACCCAGGCGGCTCGCTACGAACGCAACGAGGCCCGTCAGGGCTACCGCAGCGGCCACTATGACCGAAACCTCACCACCACCTCCGGAGATGTCACGCTTCACGTACCGCGGCTCAAGGGCGTTTCCTTTGAGACTGCCATCATTGAGCGTTACCGCCGCCGTGAGAGCAGCGTAGAAGAAGCGCTCATCGAAATGTACTTGGCCGGAGTTTCCGTGCGCCGAGTGGAGGATATTACAGAAGCCCTGTGGGGCAGCAAGGTATCTCCTGCCACCATTAGCGAGCTGAATAAGAAAGCCTATGTCCACATTGAAGATTGGCGCAACCGTCCTTTGCAGGGTGGGAAGTATCCGTACGTCTATGTGGATGGTATTTACCTGCGCCGAAACTGGGGCGGCGAGTACGAAAACGTTGCAATTCTTGTTGCAATTGCGGTAAATGAGGACGGATACCGCGAGGTTTTAGGCGCGGCAGAGGGGATGAAAGAGGACAAGGCCAGCTGGGTGAGTTTCTTCCAGTGGCTGCGTGGCCGTGGTCTGGACGGAGTGAAACTCATTGTTGGCGACAAGTGTCTGGGTATGCTGGAAGCTGTGGGAGAAGTGTTTCCCGAGGCCAAATACCAGCGCTGCACGGTTCATTTCTACCGCAACGTATTCTCTGTTGTTCCTCGCTCCAAGGCGAAGTTGGTAGCCAAGATGCTCAAGGCGATCCACGCCCAGGAGAGCAAGAAGGCTGCCCAGGAAAAGGCGAAAGCCGTTGTTGCCCAACTGCATGAAATGAAGTTGAACCAGGCCGCCAAGAAAGTAGAGGACAGCGTTGAGGAAACTCTGACCTACTGCGATTTCCCCTCCGAACACTGGACTCGGATCCGGACCAACAATGTCATTGAGCGACTTAACCGGGAGATTCGCCGCCGTACTCGTGTAGTGGGTACTTTCCCGGATGGCAATGCTGCTCTGATGCTGGTCTGTGCCCGGCTGCGCCATGTAGCCGGTACCCAGTGGGGCAACAAAAAGTACATGAATATGAAGCATCTAGAGGCGGCTTTTGAGGACGCCTCTATTGCCGGCTGACCTCATTCAGCCGGAGTCTGCAAACGAATTTGCGCATAACTCTTGACGGCACCTTTTAAGACGGTTGGGGATGTAATGGATTACATAGAAAAGCAACACAAAACATGATGTTCGTTGTTTCTGTCATTTTTGTCTCGGCGACAAAGTAAGACCGACTTAAGATTAAATCATTGTTATGCAAAAAGGGCGGGCCATGCGTGAAGACATAGCCCACCCTTTTTGTTGTGGCAGTTTTTCTTTGTTTTCTTATCTTTAATTTTGACATGACCCTAATCTAATCGACTCGATATCTCGGCAGTTGTTTAGCCTACAGCGTGATTTGCATCAACAATTACGAATTCGCCGTCAGGTGCAAGATAACCAAAGTCGCACCATATCTCGTCCCTTTGAAACAGTTTTTTGGTGTTAGGTCTACTTTCTGCGAGTTCCCCCATCCGCTCCGCAGATTCTCTGGATGGTGTGAGAGCAACCATCCTATATGTATATGTCAATCCTTGCGCTTCTAACTGGGATTTTATTTCAAATGCATTTCGAAGTGCATGTATTGTTTTTGCATACCCGATTCTCTCATTAATGATATTTAGAATAATCATATATCTATCGCCAGAAGAGCCAATTCCTTCAAATAGTCTTACACTCCCAAAGACTCGCCAATCTGCTGATATCGTGTGCTCGTCAATAATTTGAATGCAGTCATCTTCTTCAAACAAGAGACCTTGTAACATGTCCCAGCATTCATCACCAGTCGCAAAGTCCTTTGACGATGGACGAAAGGAAGAAACTTCGTCGATTACTGACTCTGGGATTTGCGTTTCTTCGGATAGTTTTTTGTTAATTAGATACAAAAATCGGCTCATCTTAAGAGACCAAAAGCTATGTCCTGTTGCAGAATGGAATTCTTTCAAAAGTTCATATCTTGGTGCATCGAGTTCTCTGTCATACCAATCAGGCTTCACGTCATTTGTGATTAGAAGAACATCTTTTTCCGCTTTTTGCGCATACTGAAGGATTTGCTTCCAAATAAACAAATCCCCAAATTTCTGCATTCCTATCTTCTGTTTGGCGTCAGCATATCCCGGAGGTATCTCTTCTTGATACCGAAATACTCCCTCTGTTGCAATAGATGTCATTTCGCTATACGTCATTTCGGGGCCAAACTGAAATTTTTCCGAAATTCTCTCTTGAATTACATCGTCTTTTGCTGAAAGCGCCGAAATTTTCTCATCAATTGCGGACTGAAAACTATCTTTGAATATTTGAACGGTTTGTCTAAACGCCCCAATGTGTTGTTCGATAGTCTGTATCCCCACATCCAGATCCGCATATATTCCGATTGGAAAAAAAGGATGTTTATCTTCTTTGGAAGTTTTTTCTATTAGGGTTTTTAGCTGACTTTTTATTGTGTCCAGTTCAGTGGTCCCAAACTTGTCTGCAGCAACTTTGATTTTGTCACCATGTCCACCATCTCCGGAGGATGGGTCTATCAAACTTCGATAACTCTGTGCCGCCTTGTTGGCAACCTTGTTTTTGTTTTTAAAGTACTCGAATTGCGCTTGAGCGGGCATCCACAGCCTCCCACACAAAAAATCAAACACCGTCGTTGTGATTTGCTCTTGAGTAGAATCCGAATAGCAGTATAACTCCAAAAGCGCCGATGCATCAAATACGACCAGCGCACCGTCAATCATGCTGGTAATTACATCATCTGTCAGGTAGTATTTACGATACGTGTCTTCCATCAATAGAGTTAACCTCCTTGTAACTATCTATATTTGGGTGTATCAATAACTTGTAAATCCAGTTGCATTAACACTTCAATCTGTAAGTTCTGTTTCGATTGCCGCCATCGGCCACAACAATTCCTTCTGCAATCAGTTCATTGAGATAATCCCTCGTGCGGGACGGTTTCAGGCCAATATACTCAGCAACGGAGGAAGCCTTCGCTTCGACATGGTCGGTGAGATAAACGATGATGCTTTCCTTCATTTTTGCGCTTATCGCCGATTTTTTATCGCCAATTTTTATCGCCGATTTTTTATCGGCCGTTTTTTCAAAACAGAGCGCCAGTATCGTTCGCTCCGGCTCGAGCTGCTCCACAATCGAAGGCATTTCCCAACCCTGCCCACGCCAAACACGGAAGATGTTGGGGATACCGCTTCCAGCACGCTCGCCAATATCAATCAGGTTGAACATCTTCAGCATGGCCCCGTTGCGGGGATCAGACACGCCGCCGCTCTTTGCCGCATCGATCTCAATACGGAAGCCACCGGGGTTGGCCATAGTGATGGTATCCCGCTTTTTTATGATGACCAGTCCCTGTCTGCCGTAATAGTCGGCGTTGACCAGGCAGTTGGCCAAAGCCTCGCGCAGTGCTTGATGTACGGAGGTGTCATCCACTCTGGCACCGCCCTCCATTTTGAAGGGTACCTTGATGTCCTGAATCAGCTTGTTATAGACACGGAAGTAAAAGTCGTACACATTACCGCTCCAGTCGCCGGAGGAGGAGATAATGCGGTCAGTCCAGCGGGTGTCAGCGTCATACTGCTCCTGATAGTCCAGGAAGTAGGTGTTGAACTCCCGCACGATGTCGTATTCGTTGCCGAACATGAGAAGTCCAGCAGAGGTGGGGTGCTTCTTCCCATCAGAGCCGATGCCAACGGCACCCAGCTTCAGGAGGAAATCCTCGTCCTCCAACGCCTCCCACACATGACCGGGGCGGGAGAGGCGCATTCTCTGGCGGTAGCTGCGGACGCTCTCTTTGTTGAATACAGCCATATCCATCTCGTCAAGGACGAGCATATCCTGGGTCTTCACGGAGGCATCCCGCACCATGGCCTGATATTCTTCCTTGGTGCAACGGTAGTCGCCCTCACCGTTGCGGCGGTAAGTGCAGAGCGGATTGCCATCCACGTAGACCGGCTTATAGGAACGCTCCGCACGGGGGACGTTAATGACCACGATGTGGTCGCCGTCCACCTCCTGAACGAACACGTCCTTGGAGGACAGCACGTTCACGCTGGTCTTGTTTGGATTGTTGACGATATCCCAGAACTCCTTGATGAGTTTCTCAGGATCAGGCATATCCACCGTGCGGAAGGACTTGTCGGCCAGTTCCTCCACTCCCAGCAGGATGATGCCGCCGTGGGTGTTGGCGAAGGCGGAGTAGGTCTCCCAAACGCTCTTGGGCAGGCCGCCGAGGGCTTTCTTGGCCTCGATGCGGTTATTCTCCCGATACTGCTCGATTTTGGAAAAGTCAATCATGCTGCTCCTCCTTCACCAATTCGATGATGTCGCAGAAGTCACAGCCCAGAGCCGCGCAGATCTTGGTGAGGATCTCCGTGTTGATATGCTCATTCCGCCCCAGCTTGGCCAAGGCGGTGGTGGACATACCGGTGGCCAGACGCAGGTCCTTCTTCTTCATGTTCTTGTCGATCAGCAGCTTCCACAGCTTATTGTAGCAAACAGTCATAACCAACACCTCACACAGGAGTTTACACTAATACAGGATATATTCTAACACAGAGAAGCCAATTTGTCTATTTGAAATCTATTTTTCAGATTTTGAGTATCGTTTTTAGAACTGCTTTTCAGAGAAATAGCACAGCTCTTCTTTCCCGCATTCAGTATGGCTGCTCCGTGCATTTATTTCATTTCAAATCTGTGATTATTGTTTGGCGCAGTACAAATGGCGCTCTTTCCTGCATACAATGCTTGTGATCATACCAGTGGGGTGAGGGCATGAAACAAGCATCGTTTCTTTGGCAGACGGCAGGATTTGCACTGACCTGCCTCGGCGGTACGCTCCTGCACTTTTTATACGATTGGACCGGAGGAAGCATCCTGACCGCGCCTTTTTCGGGTGTCAACGAATCCACCTGGGAGCATATGAAGCTGCTTTTTTGGCCCTTGTTCCTCTTTGCTCTCATTCAGCGTCGGTTTTTCAAGGAGCAGGAAAACTATTGGTGTGTTAAACTCTCAGGAATTCTACTCGGCCTTGCTTTGATCCCAGTGCTGTTCTACACCTATAACGGCGTGTTCGGCAAATCTCCGGATTGGATCAACATTGCAATCTTTTACGTCTGCGCGGGATTGGTCTTTCTTTTTGAGCGGTGGATTTTCAAACAGGATTGGCGGCGATGTGAGCGCCCACAGCTTGCTTTTATCGTCATTTGTCTGATTGGTGCGCTGTTCGTGGCGTTTACATTTGCACCGCCACAGATTCCCCTATTCCGCGATCCCCTTGCTGGGATATACGGAATCGGAGGTTAACCCCCTTTTCTTTGTTTACAGCAGCGCAAAATATGCTGCGCAATCGGGTATATGTTGCTCCGGTAAAAGAAGCCACCACCCCCCTGTGTTTAAACGCAGCTCCGCTGTTTGACCCATTTTCTGACCCATAACAGGAAATTCTCCTGTGGAAGCATCGGAGAAGTGAGGGTCAAAGACCATCTTTCACCGGGGATTAACGGCCTGAAAAGGGCTATAAACCGCCCTATGGAACCTCCGGTCGCAGCTCATAACCCGGAGGTCGCAGGTTCAAGTCCTGCCTCCGCAACCATAAGGAAAGCCTCACAATCTCAGGGTTGTGAGGCTTCTTTTTGCTCATTTTACTGTTTTTTCGGTACTTATTTCTGGTTATTGATAGTTGCGCCTATTCACGCCTATTTGTGCCTGTTCTGTCGCTTTTTCGTCGCTTTTGGAAGCATTGCGACACTCCCACCGTCGCTTTCGTCGTCGCTTTGGTGGGCGACGTGAAAACCAACTTTATGCAATACATCGAAACCAATCCCCACTAGAAATCACAAACGCATCCCACAACACTTCTTATACTTCTTGCCACTTCCGCAGGGACATGGTTTATTGCGATCCCTTCCTTTCATCGGCTCAATCAATAGATTTCGTGTGTAGTGGTTGTATTTCCTTTCCCCAAGAAGGTTGTGTTTTTTATATTCCTCCCTTAGCATTTCTGCATGCTTTATTTCCTCTTTTGTCCATCCTTGAGCATCCAAGCACAGAAAGTCTTCTGTCGAATGTATGTTTTCCGTTGATTCGTGAGCAACTCCAATTATTTGCTCAACATTAGGAAAGTCTAGCTTTGCAATTGCACAATAATCCTTTAACATTTCACGACGCATTTCGCGATAGTCTTGATAACTCTCTCCGTGAATGTGAGGTAGCAACAACAGAACATAGCACACATCAGGTTCGCTGTCGCTATAGATTGTGCGAGTGCCCCGATAATCTTGTGGCATAGCTTCCAAAAATGATAAGAACGCTTCAGACAAGGCAAGGCGATGTGCTCGGCTTTCACGTCCCAACTTATAAAAAAGTTCACTCTGTGCTTGAATCGAAGGAGAGGTGGTTCCTTCCGACATCCCGTTTTCGATAAAAAAGAAGGTTTTCTTCAAAAGTGAATCCCAGAAATAGCTTTTCCCAAGTGATTTTCTCCATTGCTTGTACTGCGAGCTAGATACCAGTTCGTCCCACAGTCCCTCTTCCAAATAAATATGAGTATGGGCTGATTTAAGCAGTCCATTCAGTGTTTTCCCATGGCCTTTTATAAGCCCTGTAATGTGTTGTGCAAGCAATTCGTTTTCACTCGTTGCTATAACAGATTTTCCCAGTAATAGATTCTTGCGCTCATCAAGATATGTTATGAAGTCGCTAATTGTATCTAGTTCTTGTAACACTGTTGCGTACGACGCATCATCAAATATATGCACAAAGTCGTTCGGATTCGGTGAAACATCACCTACCCAAAACGGCCTACAATCATCACTTGTGTGCATACTTGCCTTGCGGCTGCTATCTATGATTAAGCCACCATCTCCGCCACCATAGAATTGCTTGCATCGTTCCGATGCACCGTGTGCAATCGCAATAAGATAGAACTTGGTCCTTGGAGTAATTTCTATCGTTAACGGGAATTCAACATCACCTTTGGGGTCTAATGCAATCTTATCTGGGTATCGTTCAATCCAGTTTTTTGCCCCTAGCAACTGTTCCGCGGATTTTTTAATTGCCCGCTTGTACCATCGGATCCAATCGGTACGTTCATCTCCCGAATTCCCATAAGCACATTCTTTGTCAGAGAATACGATGATACTATCTCCAAAAACGATTAACAAATCACAAAGCTCTTTGCCACCGGGTTGTTTTTTATATGGATTCGGAAAACTCCACAATCGAAGGAACGTATCATACCCCAGCGAAACCAGCTTTCTTTCGGATGCTGTGAGGCCTTCCGACTTTTCGATTACCATTTCAGGATAATTAACCGGGAAATTATATAACATATTGAACCGCCTTTGTCGCAAATTTTGAATATCTTCATCTCTCCATCAATTATAGCTTTGTCAAAAACTAAATCAATGCGCATGGGATAAAATCCATGAAACGCAAGGTCGTTGCAGTCCGCAAGCACAAAGCACCAGTAGATCCGATAATTCTATCAACCTTGTACTAAGGACTTTTTCGCAAAAAGCACCTGTCAGTGTTCAAGGGTGTTTCAAAAAAGTTAAAATCTCTATCAAAAGCGACAATGACATAACCGTGAGAATCAGCGATTCAGAAATAGTCATCACTCTCAATCCTTTCCAATAGCGCTTTCATTTGCTCCAGCGTTGTTAATTTCCTCAAAAAGGCAGCATACTTCCTTTGGTAATCCCTTTCTGCTTCCTGCGTATCCTCATTCTTTTCCCATGCCATATATTCTTCCGCTTTCTTCAACTTGTGTAAATCTTTCGTGCCCTCATCGATGTCATATATGCTCGGAGGTGTCAGGTAAAAATATCGTCTTTGATCCGCATAGGTTTTCGCTGGAGACTCAGGGATCTTTCGATATAAATAATCCAACTCTTTCTCAATGTAATATTGGTTGTGCTTTAGGTTCCCGTTAATGCGCAGAAGCATATCTGCCAAAAAAACCAGATCGCAAAGAGGAAGGTACAACAAAAACTCATTCAAATTGCCGATTTTGTTATGTCTTCGTTTCTGTGCTTCTTTAATTTTCTGGAAACTTTTTAAAATATGTGTACGCAAACGTACAACTTTGGGCCATTTCCCTCCATTTATAGAAGAACCTTTGTTCTTACTGATTGAAAAGGAGAAGAAATGGATGTACTATAAACAAGGTGCAGGAACAGTTCTTGCACAAAAGTCAGCTGACTCCCCGGGGTGGGTTCAATGGGCACACCATCCCCAAGGCAAAACTCATTGCGCAGAATGCCTCATGTTGGACGGGTGCTTCTTTACCGAAGAAACTCATCCGCCCTGTCCGCACCACCCGTTTTGTCATTGCACGTTGGACCCGATCGACTATGCGTTCGTTCTGGCGAACGCCGCGGCACACAGCGATTACGGCAAATTTGACCCATATCTATTCAACACAACCGGCACCTACCCTCACGGCAAGGAAAAACTTTTCAAAGAATGGGGTTATACCGTTGATGATGCACATTGGCTGCAAGCCGAAATGGAGAAGCAGGCACGAGAAAAGTACTTATCCGGCGACTACGCTCTCGGAAAACACAATGAACAAGGGCAAAGACTTAACATCCGGATTGTGATTCCGCGAAAAAACACTCCAGAAAGTGTATCATTTATTACTGGATGGATGATTATGCCAAACGGAAAGTTAAAGTTGAACACACCATACGGAGGGAAATAAAATGAAATATTTGGATTGTGTCGAAGTCATCGCAGAAAAATCAGAATATGCAAAAGAAGGAGTACACAAAGGAATGCATGGCGTTATCTGGGAACCCGAACCAGAAAACGGCTCTTGGGTAGTCCTTATCCCTCAATGCGGAGAAAAGAAAGACATTGCTGATCTCTATATTAAAGAGGAAGATTTAAAGTTAGTTCCCATCATGAACGCCGCTGTAAACGAAGATATCAAAGCTCAGTTTGAACGCTCCGAACATGTTGCCAACCTTTCGAATTATCAAATTTGATCTTTGCCTCCGCAACCAACCTCCGGTGACTCGAGCTCAGAATTGTACTAAAGAACGGTGTTTTGTATCATGAAAGTTGCACTGTATCAAATTGGTGCACCTTCCTTCACTGCAAAATTGTATTTACTTCATGTTCCACCCACATAAGGAAAGCCTCGCTATCTCAGGGTAGCGAGGCTTGTTTTTGCTCATTTTAGTGTTTTTCCGGTGCTTTTTTCTGGTTGTTGATAGTTGCGCCTAATCGCGCCTAATCGCGCCTATTTGTGCCTTTTTGTCGCTTTATTGTCGTTGTGGACAGCTTTGCAGCGGCGCGCTCGTCGCTTTGGTCGGCGGCGACGTCAGCACGGCTGTTAGCTTAGTAGCAAAACTATCACAAACACAACACCGCATAATTCGCTTTTGCCGAATTATGCGGTGCTGTCTGCTGTTTATTCAAGCTCAAACGAGCCGGTATAGAGCTGATAATAGGTTCCTTTTTCTGCGATCAGTTTATCATGACTGCCGCGCTCGATAATGCGCCCGTGATCAAGAACCATGATCACATCGGAATTTTGAACGGTAGAAAGTCTATGTGCGATCACAAACACCGTTCTGCCTTTCATCAGCTTATCCATGCCGTCCTGCACCAACGCTTCAGTACGGGTGTCGATGGAGGAGGTCGCTTCGTCCAGGATCATAACGGGGGGATCGGATACCGCGGCGCGGGCGATGGAAATCAGCTGTCTTTGTCCCTGGGAAAGGCCGCTTCCGTCCCCTTTCAGTACGGTGTTGTAGCCCTGGGGCAGCATACGGATGAATCCGTCAGCATTGGCAAGCTTGGCGGCAGCAATACAGTCTTCGTCAGTAGCGTCAGGATTGCCGTATCGCAGGTTCTCCATAACTGTTCCTGTGAACAAATTGACGTCCTGCAGGACAACGCCGAGAGAGCGGCGAAGATCCGCCTTCTTGATTTTGTTGATGTTGATACCGTCATAGCGGATTTTACCGTCGGCAATGTCATAAAAACGATTGATCAGGTTGGTGATCGTGGTCTTTCCTGCTCCCGTTGCACCCACAAAAGCCACTTTCTGTCCGGGCTCGGCATAGAGGGAAATGTCGTGTAAAACCTGTTTTTCGGGGACATATCCAAAATCCACACGATCAAAAACGACACGGCCTTCCAGCTTTGTATAGGTAACCGTCCCGTCGTGATGGGGGTGCTTCCACGCCCACATTCCCGTTCTGCTTTCCGTTTCCAGCAGCATGCCGTTTTCTTCCTTCGCATGGACAAGGGTCACGTATCCCTCATCCGTTTCAGGGACCTCGTCCATAAACGCAAAGATGCGGGAGGCACCGGCAAGGGCGGTGACGATGGAATTGAACTGGTTTGAGATCTGGGAAACGGGGCCTGTAAAGTTTCTGGAGAGGGTCAGGAAGGAGGCGATCATGCCGAGGGTGAGCGTGCCGGTTCCCGTAAGGCCGAGGTTTGTTACACCAGCTATCGCCATATACGCGCCGAGAATCGCAATGATGATGTACTGTACATAGCCCATTGCGTTCATCATGGGCATCATAGAGTGGGCATAGCCGTTTGCACTGGCCGCGCTGGCTGCCCAGGCTTTGTTTTTCTCACGCAGCTCCTCTTTTGCCTTTTCCTCATGGCAAAACACCTTAATGACCTTTTGCCCGTTGATCATTTCTTCCACGTAGCCGTTCACATCGGCAAGGGTCTTTTGCTGCATCATAAAGAACACGCCGATTTTACCGGTGATCATTTTTACAATTTGCAGAATCAGGAAGATGGCCACCACCGCAACCAGGGTCAGCCATACACTAATATACAGCATACAAATGAATACCGAAACGATGGTGAATATGGAGGAAACCATCTGTGCCATTGCGATGGCGATCATTTGACGGAGGGTGTCGGTGTCGTTGGTGTAAAGGCTCATAATATCTCCGTGCGTGCGGGTATCGAATGCACAAATGGGAAGCCTCTGCATCTTTTCAAACATTTCGTCGCGGATTTTTTTGAGCGTTCCCTGCGCAATCGTAACCATGAGCCGATTATAAAACAGGGTGGAAAGGACGCCCAGCAGATAGATCGCGCCAATCACAAGCAAGGCTTTCAAAAGCCCTGAAAAAACGGGGCTCGAAGTGCTCAGCAGCGGCACAATATAATCATCGATCAGGGACTGCAAAAACAGGGAGGACACGGCAGACGCAACGGCGCTGAGCAGGATGCAGATGACCACGAAAATCAGCTGGCCCTTGTAGTCCTTCATATAGGAAAGCAATCTGCCCAGGGTTTTCCGGTCGAACTGCGGCCTTGGCGGCATGCCCTCGGGCATCTTTCCCATGGGGGGCGTTTTTCCTGCGGGGGGCATCTGTTCCTTCTTATTCATGGTCTTCGCCTCCCTTCCTCTGAGATACATATACTTCGCGGTAAATATCGCAGTTTTCCAAAAGCTCTGCATGCTTGCCCACGGCAACCACTTTACCGTCGTCCAGGACGATGATCTGATCCGCGCGCTGCACCGAGCTGATGCGCTGCGCGATGATAATTTTTGTGATGTGGGGAATGTGCTCTGCAAATGCCTTTTGAATGGAGGCGTCGGTTTTAGTGTCCACCGCGCTTGTGGAGTCGTCCAGAATCAGAACCTTGGGCTTTTTCAGCAGGGCACGGGCAATGCAAAGACGCTGTTTCTGGCCGCCCGACACATTGGCGCCGCCCTGCTCGATGTAGGTATCGTACTTATCGGGGAAACTCTGGATAAACTCGTCGGCACAGGCAAGTCGGCAAGCCTGCCGGATATCCTCATCGCTGGCGTTTTCATTTCCCCAGCGCAGATTTTCCTTGATGGTGCCGGAAAACAGCTCGTTCTTTTGCAGCACCATGGCAACGGCGTTGCGGAGAACGGTCAGATCATAGTTCCGGACATCCACACCGCCCAGCAGAAGGCGACCGCCCGTCACATCGTACAGACGGGGGATCAGCTGCACCAGGCTGGACTTTGACGATCCTGTGCCGCCGATGATACCCACCGTTTCACCGGAAGCGATGGAAAGGTTGATGTTGTCCAGCACCTTTTTGTCGGCCTTGGAGGCATAGACGAAGTCTACGCCTTCAAAGCAGATAGAACCGTCCTTTACCGCCATTTGGGGCTGCTCCGGATTTGCAATATCTGTTTTTTCCTCCAGAATTTCCGCAATACGCCGGGCAGAGGCCAGAGATATGGTCATCATGGCAAACACCATGGAGAGGGCCATCAGGCTCATAAGGATCTGCATAGCATAGGAAAACATGGCGGTGAGATCGCCCGTAGTCATGCCCAGGGCAGCATTGTTTCCACTGACAACAATGGCTTTTGCACCGATCCACGAAATGAGGATCATGCACGCATACATAAAGAACTGCATAATAGGCGAGTTAAAGGCCAGAAGCCGTTCACCTTTTGCAAAATCGTTGAAAATGCGTTTGGAGATATCCTTGAACTTTTCGATCTCGTAGTCCTCGCGGTTGAAGGATTTTACAACGCGGATTCCCCGCACATTTTCCTGCACCACATTGTTCAGCCCGTCATAGGTGCGGAAAACACGGGCAAATACGGGATGAACCTTTCTAACGATCAACAGCAGCAGGAAGGTCATTGCCGGGATAATGGCGAGAAAGATCCAGGAAATGGTGCTGCTGATGCGGAAGGATACCGCCATGGAAAAGATCAGCATGATAGGACCACGAATCGCCATGCGAATCAGCATTTGATAGGAGTTCTGAATGTTGGTCACGTCCGTTGTGAGGCGGGTGACGATGGACGCGGTGGAAAACTTATCAATGTTGGAAAAGGCAAAGGTCTGCACATTATCATACATGTCCTGCCGGAGATTTGCGGAAAAACCCACCGAGGTCCGCGCCGCGATATGGGCAGACAGCACACCCGTAAAAAGCTGAAGTGCAGCGAACAGCAACAGGGCGAGGCCGTATTTCCATACTGCGCCCATATGTCCAGGTTCAATTCCCTTATCGATCATATCTGCCATGCAAAGCGGGATCAGGATCTCAAACGCCGCCTCCAAGATCGACAAAACAATGGTCACTACGGAGCCTTTCTTGTGTTCCCGCAGGCTCCTTGCTAATGTTTTTATCATGGTTTCCTCCTGTTTATGTGGCATACTACATGTTTTATCTAAGTAAAAGCCGATGGCTTATCGGCTTACTTATTCAAGATTCTTATAAATGGTCAACAGCATCTCTCTCAATCGCTCAATATCTGCGTCGGAAAGAGAGGATAGCATCATTTGCTCATTGGCAAAAATGTTGTGCTCCATATCCATTCCCAGCGCTTCGGCTTGTTTTGTCAGCCTGACAATTTTGTTTCGCCTATCATGCTCGTCGACCCAGCTTGTCACATAACCGTTCTGTTCCATTCTGGAAACAATGCCTACCACTGTCGGATGGGATACCTCCAGAAATACTTCGATCTCCTTTTGCGTGGCCTGGCCGCCGTTGCTGTGCAAAAAGGCGAACACTCGACTTTGCGCCAATGTGAGATTATAATGCTTTAAGTCTGCATCGGCTTTCGCTTTCAGCTTGTCGTTGATATTTTTGATCAGATAACCGACATCCCGTTTCTGCATGACGATTCCCCCAGCCAAAAATGTAGCGCGCTACATATTTTAGCATGTTGTTTTTTTACCGTCAAGTTCAAAGAATTCCGCACAGCGGTATACGCAGTGTTCACAAGACTTTCACAACCTGGCGAGTTTTTCTTCCCATCATGAACGCCTCCGTAAATGAAAAGATCAAAGCACAGTTTGAACACTCCGAAGCCACGAAAAAAGGGTTGCGCAAAAGGCGGATGATTTTTCAAGCTATCTGATTTAAAAAAAACAATTAAAAAATGAAACGCCAAGCGATCAGCTTGCCTCCGCAACCACAAAAAAGACTTGAAATCTCAGGATTTCAAGTCTTTTTTGTGTCTTTTCAGTTTTAAACTTTGCAACTGTTTGCGCAAGTGTTTGCGCCTTTTGGGGCTGTTTCGATCCCTTCCGTCGGCAAACCGTCGGTTCGCAACTGCCGCAAAATACCCGCATCGTTGACGCCGTCGGTGCTGACGTCATGAGAAAGTGGCCCGGAGGTCAGCTTACCTCGTCTAATATATAGATGGCCCAGGGGGCTGTGCCAAGAATCTATGCTGTCCATTTTTTGTGGTTTACTGCCACTTAATACTCAATATATCACACTTTTTCAATTACAGTGGCGCTGCCAAAACCGCCGCCCACACACAGAGTGGCAAGACCGTACTTGGCATCGGGCCGACGCTGCAGTTCATAACACAAAGTAGCGATCAGTCGCGCACCGGTCATTCCCGCAGGATGGCCCAGAGCGATTGCACCGCCCCACACATTGAACTCCTCCAACTTAAAAATCTTGATTGATTAATGGAATTATTTGTGCTATAATGACTATCAGATGCATGCGCACAGCATGAAATAAGACAGGAGGAAAACAGAATGAAAAAAATCATCAGTTTGCTCTTGGCACTGGCCATGGTTATGGGCTTGGCCGCTTGCGGCAAGTCCGGCGGCCAAGGATCCCAGTCCGGGGAGCAAAAGACCCTCACGGTCGGCATTCAGATCCGTGCCAACCTGGAAGACCTCTACAACAACGATCTGACCCGCTACATTGAGGAGAAGACCGGCTACAAGCTGGAGTTCGTCACCTTCGCCACCGCCGCCAGCGAGTGGCGCTCTCAGGTGAACACCATGATCGCCTCCGGCGAGCCCTTGCCTGACATCATGTTTGGCTTCGGTTGGAACGAGGACGAGCGCTACACCTACGGCCGTGACGGCTATCTGGTGGACCTGCTGCCCTACGTCACCGGCGATCAGGCCAAGGCCTACCGTGAGCGTGTGGCCGAGCTGTACGGCGAGGACTACTTCGACGAAATGCTCCGCTACCTCAAGAGCCCCGACGGCGCCATGTACGGCTTCCCCACCATCGGCTTCTCCGAGAACGCCGGCGTGACCACCGCCACCTACATCAACAAGACGTGGCTGGACAACCTGGGTCTTGAGATGCCCACAAACTGGGAAGAGCTTGTTGAAGTGCTGCGCGCTTTCAAGACTCAGGATCCCAACGACAACGGCAAGGCTGACGAGATCCCCGCCATCGGCAAGGTGGAACCCTCCAACACCACCACCGGCGGTGCTGCCCGCGACCTGCCTCATTGGTTGCTGAACAACTTCCTGTACATCGATGACTCCAAGTTCTTCAACTCCGAGGACGGCGAGCTGTACTTCCCCTACATCACCGACGAGTACCGTGAGGCGCTCATCGCCCTGAAGGGCCTGGTGGACGAGGGGCTTCTGTCCACTCTGTGCTGGACCATGGCTCAGAACAGCGAGCTGGCCGCCATCGTGGGCCCCGCCTCCGAGGAGGCCATCGTGGGCGTGTTCTCCGGTGCCATCACCATCATTAACGCCGAGAACCCCGTCATGTACGAGTATGAGCCTCTGCCCCCCTTCAACTACGCTCCCATCATCCCCCAGATCCCCAACGCCTACATCTACATCACCGAGGACTGTCAGGACATAGAGGCTGCCATGGACGTGATTCTGGCCGCCACCGATGAGGAGGGCTCCATGCGAGTCCGCTACGGCGTGGAGGGCACCCACTGGCAGTGGGAGGAGGACGATTCCCAGGCCGGTAAGGGCGTGCGCACCCTGATCAACTTCAGCACCGGCAGCCACAGCGTCAACTGGGGCGTGAACTACGGCTACCTGCTGCGTTTCCACTCTCAGGAGACCCCCTACCACAGCATCCGCAACCCCGAGAAGGTCTGGTCCAACACCGCCACCGATAAGGGCAACGAGTACGGCCGTCTGTACCATGAGCAGGCCGAGAAGGCTAATCCCGAGGAAGTGGTCAACAAGCTCACCTATACCGCGGAAGAGAGCGATGCCATCGGTAACATCAAGATGGAAGTACTCACCTTCGCCAAGGAGGCCCGCGCCAAGTTTGCTACCGGCGTGTACGATCCCACCGATGACACTACCTGGCAGTGGTACATCGACACCCTCAACGAAATGGGTCTGCAGACCTATCTGACCAACTCCCAGTCTGCCTGGGACCGCATGAACAACGGCTAACCACCCTAATATGTAACAAAGTCCTGCGGCAAAAGCCGCAGGACTTTGTTTATTGCCCCCTCACTCTCTCGTGGCTCAAATTACGCCCGAATGAATATCACCTTGCAACTGGGCACAGCCCCGATGATTAATCGACTTTAACTTCCGTGAGCGTCCGTCCCTGCGCCCGAAGGGCAAGGACCACCAGTGCGTGGTCCACCGCCAGCAGGTGTTCCGGCTGACAGTAGGCCCGCACCGTTTTCAACATCCGTATCGCCTGTTCATCAGTCATATCCCCACCTCCCTCGCTCCATTCTAAGCACCCCCAGTCCGCCCGGTGACAAAAAAGGACGCTCTGCCTACGGCAGAGCGTCCTTTTAATAGCGTTCTTCCAGAATTCCAATCACCTGAGCAATCGTCCCCTGGTTGCAGTGGCACAGGACCCGGGCCCCCCAGTCCTTTACCTCTTGGGCGCAATTGGCCGGTGCAAAGGGAACAGCTGACCGGGCCAGCATTGGGATGTCATTCTGATTATCTCCCACACAGTAGATGTTCTCCGGCCGGATATGCAGCATCTCCGCCAGTTGGTCCACCATTCCCCCCTTATTGCTGCCCTTTTGGGTCAGTTCCAGATAGTAGTGGTTGGAAAAGATGGCCTCGTAGCGGCCGGGCCAGGCTTTTGCCAGCCATTCCCGCGCCCGGAGCAGCGGTTCATGCTCCCCCTGAACAATGACCTTGGTCCACGGAACAGGCATATCCTCAATGGAACACACCGTATAGTCTGTGCCCACCTTTTTCATGTGCATATCCGTGACCCAGTTGGGACGATAGACGTAGATATCCTCCTCGTGGTAGGCCTCGAAGCCCAGTTCCGGAATCTGCTGGCACAGCTGGGCCAGATTTTTGGGCGCATCCCCATGGAGCAGCGTCTGGCACAGCATCCTGCCCTGCTGAAAATCATACAGTGCAGAACCGTTTGATAGTATGACAGGTGCGTTGATGGGCGCCAGATGAACATAGGGCGCAAAGGTAGTGTAGGCCCGCCCGGTGGCCACAGTGAAGCGTCCGCCCTGATCCACGAACCGCTCCAGCGCGTGCAGGTTGGCCGGGGGCACCCGCATATTAAGGTCGTACAGCGTATCATCAAAATCGCTGACCAGCAAAACGCCGTCAAATTTTCCCACGGGGCCCACCTTTCCGCCCCAAAAAGGGC
This sequence comes from Lawsonibacter sp., assembly GCA_045534105.1. GTDB lineage: Bacteria > Bacillota > Clostridia > Oscillospirales > Oscillospiraceae > Lawsonibacter. Next base: position 17,585 of record JAZSJB010000031.1, read on the forward strand.
TCAGTTCAGATCCTCTCCCGCAAAATACCGCCCCATGGAAGGCATCAGCAGAGCAAACACCGCCAGACACAGCGCCGTGTCCGGCACCATATACGCGCCGTTATACAGCAGGGAGTAAAGCCACGGTGTGGTCATGGTCATGCCAAAGAACTCCCCTGGCATATACTCCGCCCAGATGGTGGCTCCCACCACATAGTGCACTAGGAAGCGGGCCGCACCGGCCAGCAAACTGCCCCAATATACCCCGCCCCGGCGGCCCCGGACCAGGCCGGCCACGCCCAGCACGGTAAAGGCCAGCAGATAGTCGCCGATGATAGACTGCCAGCCCAGAGCGATGCCGCCGTCAAACATGAACTGGAGCACACCCAACACAAATCCGCTCATCAATCCTGCGCTCAGTCCCCAGCGGCAGGCGTAACAGACAACCGGCAGCATAGACAGGCAGATAGAGCCGCCCCATGGCATCTCCCACACCTTGATGTAGCCCAAAATCTGGGCCAGAACCACCATGATGGCTCCCTCACACAGCATGAGCACGGCACGATGCGTCTTGGTTTTGTTGTTCATTTTGTTCGTTCCTCCTAAAAATATGTACCGCACACATCCGAACGGGTGCAGTGCGGTACAAGAGAAACGACAATATATCGGTCGAATCCACTTCCTACGCCGGCATTATCCGGATCAGGTCAAGGGACATACGGCTGCGCTTCGCCGCGATCTCAGCCGGGAATGGCTCCCAGCGCCCCTGTGTTCGATTGTCCTGCGGTCAACTGGTATTTTATACCCTGCGCAACCCCTTGTCAAGCCCTTACAGGCGTGGGCCGCCCTTCCGCCCGCTCCGGGCCTGAACCACAAAGAACGCCCCCAGCAGCACAACCCCCAACAGGCAAAGCAGATTGCCTGTTCCGTGGGTAATGAGCTTCAGCCCGTATTCCAGCACCTGAGCCAGCGCAATAAACACCACCGCCCCATACAGAAAAACACGGGCCATGGGATCCATGCGTTTGGTATCCTTCTCCTGTTGAAGCACGCCGGGATTCTTTCCGGGCGCAATATCTCTTTTGTTTTTTGCCATGTCAATCCTCCCAAACGGTGTCAATGGTGCCGCCACCCACCACAATGTCCCCATCGTAGAGGACCACCGCCTGGCCGGGGGTAATCGCCCGCTGTGGCTGGTCAAAGGTGACCCGGATGCGGTCCTCCCCCACCTGCTCCACTGTGGCCGGCTGGGCGGTCTGACGGTAGCGGGCCTTGGCCTGCACCCGCAGGGGTGCAGACAGCCTGTCACACGCAATAAGGTTGATGTGGTTTGCCTCCAGCGTGCGGGCAAACAGGTCAGCGTTCTTCCCAAGGGTGACGGTGTTGCCCGCCGGGTCAATTTTTGTTACATACAGCCGCCCGTCCGCACTGGACACACCCAACCCCCGGCGCTGACCCAGCGTGTAGGAGATAATGCCCTCGTGCCGTCCCAGCACCTCTCCCACCGGACTGACAAAGTCTCCGGCGGGATAGCTCTTGCCCGTATGCCGGCGAATAAAGGCCGCGTAATCTCCGTCCGGGATAAAGCAGATATCCTGACTGTCCCCCTTGCGGGCGCTGGCCAGCCCCTGCTCCAGAGCGATGGCACGAATTTCCTCCTTGGAAAGGCCCCCTAACGGAAAGCGGCTTCGCTCCAGCTGGTCCTGAGTCAGGCAGTAAAGCACATAGCTCTGGTCCTTTTCCGGATAAAGAGCGGTCTTTAAAAGCCACCGCCCGGAGGGAGCATCATGGTCCAGGCGGGCATAGTGGCCGGTAGCCACTCCCCGGCAACCCAGTTCCTCCACCTTGTCCAGCAGGGCGCCGAATTTCACCCTGCGGTTGCACTCCACACAGGGGTTTGGCGTACGGCCCCTCTCATAATCAGCCGCAAACGAGTCCATAACACAGGCACGAAAGTGGTCGGACAAGTCGAAGGTGTAGTGCTCAAGGCCCAGCTGTTCCGCTACCGCCCGGGCATCAGACACATCGTCCATGCCGGAACAGTCGTGCAGCCGCAAGGTCACGCCCACCAGGGGGTATCCTTGTCCCTGAAGCAGGTATGCCGCCACCGAGCTGTCCACGCCGCCGCTCATGGCCACCGCAAGTTTCCCTTCCACCGTTTTCACCGCCTTTGTGTATCGTTGCGCTTATTATACCATGAAGCCACAGGCGCAATGGTATAATGTGCCATCTTTTCCGGTTGACGCGCAGCGGCGAGGAAAAGGGCCTAAATCAAAGTATAATAACTGTTTTGGGGTTATTATACCACACTTCAACGTCTCAAGGCAACAGGGACACCTGCGACCCGGTATAGTACCATGTAAGAATATCCCGGAAGCTTTTTCCCTGCCGGGCCATGGCGTTCGCCCCATACTGGCTCATGCCAACCCCGTGACCGTACCCGGTGACGTGAAAGGTCATATCCTCTCCGCTGACGCTCACGCTGAAGCAGGCCGAGCGCAGCCCCAGCAGCCTGCGCACCTGCCCTCCGGTCAGGGTAACGCCTCCCACCTTCACGGTGTTTACTGTCCCGGAGGGTTCCCACACAAAATCACTCAGCCAGCCCGACACCGGCCCGGTCAGGTCAGCCCCCGGGTACTCCTGCGCCACCAGCCTGCGAAACTCCCCCGTGGTCAAGGTAAGCTGAGAGCGGTAATTGGGCACTTCATCCCCCTCGGGACTTTTCACGCTGACCAGATAGGGCAGCGCCCTGCCCCACACCGTCTGGGCATCCACGGTGCTGCCCGGAGCCGAGGAAAAGAACAGCGCCTGAATGGGCTTGCCCTCATAGGTAACACACAGCCCGTCCGTCTGACTGACCGCCTGCCATATGCGAGCGCTGTAGCTTTCCGCCATCTCCCCCCAGTTTGCCGCTGCCGCATCCCTGCTGATGTAGGCCTGACAGCAGCCTGAGTCCACGCAGATATCGGCCTGCTCATGCCTGCTTGTCCCGCTCAGAGACGCCCAATAGGTCCGGGCGGCTGTCGCCTGTGCCTTCAGCGCCTCCAACTCAAAGGACGCGGGCATCTCCGCCGCCACCACGCCCCACAGGTAATCGGCCAGACTCAGCTTCTCCACCTCGCCGTCCTCCAGCAGCAGTGAAACCTGCCTCGTCCCGTCCAGTTCTCCCGCCGATCCCGTTTGATGCATAGGCAGCAGATCCACTCCATCACCATCCTGCCCCGCCAGAGGCTCACCCCGGATCAGAAGCACCGGCAAAAGAAACACCGCCGCCAGCAACAGCCATGCCACCACTATATTCCGTCTCATGGGCCACCTCCTTGTCCTGCTCTTACCTTATGCTCCAGACAAAAAAATATTCCGCCGCTCTGCCGCCGAAAACTCAACATAAATTTACACTCCCGGTTATTCCTTTCTGCATAAAGTTATGATAAAATAATCTGTCCGCAGTTGGCCTGCGGCTATAACAAGAAGAAAAGGTGTGTTCTGTTTTGATGCAGAATTATGATGCCCTCATCATCGGCGCGGGCTTTGCCGGAGCGGTATGTGCCCGGGAACTGGCCGAGCGGGGCGGCAAGCGCGTTTTGGTTCTGGAGCGCCGGGACCATATTGGTGGAAACGCCTATGACTGTTTGGACAAGGCCGGCATTCTGATCCACCAGTACGGCCCCCATATCTTCCACACCAATGACCAGCGGGTATACGACTATCTGTCCCGGTTCACCGGATGGCTGGACTACCAGCACCGGGTGGTGGCCAATGTCTATGGCCAGCTGATGCCCGTCCCCTTCAACCTGCGCTCTCTGGAGGTCGCCTTTGGCGACCGAGCCCCCCGTCTGGAGGAAAAGCTGCTGGCTGCCTACGGCCCGGAGCGCAAGGTGACCATCCTGGAGCTGCGGGAGAATACCGACCCGGAGCTGCGGGAGGTGGCCGACTATGTGTATGAGCACGTCTTCGTCCACTACACCATGAAGCAGTGGGGCCAGACCCCCGAACAGATCGACCCCAACACCACCGCCCGCGTCCCCGTGTTCCTGTCCAGGGACGACCGTTATTTTCAGGACCAGTGGCAGGGTATGCCTCAGGAGGGCTATACCCCCATCTTCCAGCGGATGCTGGACCATCCCAACATCACTGTGATCACCGGGGTGGATGCCCGGGACCGTCTGGACCTGGCAGACGGTCAGGTCCGCCTGGATGGAGAGGTATTCTCCGGCCCGGTGGTGTACACCGGCGCGGCGGACGAGCTGTTCTCCTTTCGGTTTGGGCGGCTGCCCTACCGCGGGCTGAAATTCCAGTTTGAGACCCACGACACGGAATTTTTCCAGACCCACGGCACCGTCAACTACACCGTGGACCGGCCCTACACCCGCATCACCGAATTCAAGCACATGACCGGCCAGGAGAAAAAGGACTGCACCACCACCGTCAAGGAGTTTTCCTACGCCTATACCGGCGCGGCGGGTGAAACACCCTATTACGCCATCATCAACTCGGAAAACAACGCCCTGTACCTGCAGTACAAGGCCCTGGCCGACAGCTATGCCAACCTGCACCTGCTGGGCCGTCTGGCCGAGTACAAGTACTACAACATGGACGCCATCGTAAAGCAGGCTTTGGAACTTGCCGACAAGCTGGTGTAAGAAAGGAGACAACCATGGACAAGCTCATTACCTTTGCCGTCCCCTGCTACAATTCAGCTGCCTATATGGAGCATTGTGTGGACACCCTGCTTCAGGGTGGCGATGATATTGAGATCATTCTGGTGGACGACGGCTCCACCAAGGACAACACCGCCGAGATCTGTGACCGCTACACCGCCCAATATCCCCATATCGTGCGGGCCATCCACCAGGAAAACGGTGGTCACGGCGAGGGGGTCAATCAGGGCATTCGCAACGCCCGTGGAATTTACTACAAGGTTGTGGACTCTGACGACTGGGTGGACGTGGACGCCCTGCACAAGGCACTGGACAAGCTGCGTCAGTTTGTCCGGGACCAAAAGCTGGTGGACATGCTCATCTGCAACTACGTCTATGAGCATGTGGAGGACAACACCCAGCGCGTGGCCCACTACCGCAATGTGTTCCCTGTGGGTCGGGTCTTCGGTTGGGAGGCCATTAAGCCCTTTAAACCCGGCCAGTACCTGCTGATGCACAGTGTCATCTACCGCACCCAGCTGCTGCGGGACTGCAGTCTGGAGCTGCCCAAGCACACCTTCTACGTGGACAACATTTTTGTCTATCAGCCTCTGCCCTATGTACGCAACATGTACTATCTGGATGTAGACCTGTACCGCTACTTCATCGGCCGGTCGGACCAGTCCGTCAACGAGAAGGTCATGCTGGGCCGGGTGGACCAGCAGCTGCGGGTCAACTACCACATGCTGGATGCCCACGACCTGAACGCCGTGTCTGCCAAGTCCAAAAAGCTGGGGAGCTATATGTTCAACTATCTGGCCATCATGGTGGCCATCTCCTCCATCTTCCTGACCATGGACGGTACGCCGGAGGCCCTTGCCAAGCGCACCAGGCTGTGGGAGTATATCCGCGCGGTAGACAAGAAGCTGTACATCCGTATGCGCTACTTCTCCATCCCCGCCCTGACCAACCTGCCCACCGCACCCGGCCGCAAGCTGTCTCTGGCCCTCTACCGTCTAACCCGCAGGATCTACAAGTTCAACTGACACAAAACAAAACCGTTCCGGCAGAAAGTGCTGCCGGAACGGTTTTTTGTGTGTTCCGCCCCCCACAACGGGGTGCAGTCAGAAAAACAGCGCCCGCTTGCTTATGCAAGCGGGCGCTGAACTTAAGTATTAAGTTTTTTGGGTGTAATGAAATCAGTTGCTGGCTGCAGGCTTATACAGGATATTGTCAATATAAAGGGGAGCATACTCGTTGGAAGAGTTCTGCGGATCGATCTGAATCGTCAGCGGCTTCAGGTGCGTGATACCGGTAACAGCACCAACCGTGCCACTCCAAAGCGTTGTGTTGGTATCCTTGTTGGTAATCACAATGTCAACAGACGCGTTATCCATGTGCACGGTCATATCAACTGTGTACCAGGTCTCAGCAGCCAAAGAAATCTTGTTGGCAACAGTAGAACCGGTAGAAGTTCCAGTACCTGTTCCACTGGTACCAGTGAGGAAGGTGTAGCTATTTGCGCTTGTTCCAGAGATTGCGTTGCTCCGGACACAGATGCGGTCAGGATACAAGTACAGAAGCAGCTTGCTGGTACTATCATTCAGTGTTCCCAGTTCGACCTCGAACAAGCCCTTCTGTTCCTCGCGGTAAATATCAAAGGACAGGGTGTAATCGCCTTCGGGAGCCACCATGTTGATATACGGACGGACCGTCTTCACGTACAGCGCTTGTCCATCGCCATCAACTTCGGTTCCATCCACGACAGTTGTCACGGGCGTGCCGGACCCAGCTACACGGGAAACATACCCATGTGCCTTGGCGACCGCATTGGTAAAGCTGGTGTCGGCAGCGTAGCTCTCGAAGTCATCGTACAGGTACGCACCCTCGGGCCAGAAGACGGCGGTGATGGTGGTGTCCTTTTCGGGGGTAAAGGTCGTTTCCTCAATCGCGGTCCCGTTCACGAAGATGTACTTGAGCTCGTAGCCGTCGTTGGGAGTGGCGGTGATCGTGTAGGTCTCGTTGCCGTAGTACTTACCGTCCTCGCTGGTCTCGGCGCCACCCACCGTAACGGTGCCGTAGTCGCTGTTGTTGACCGCGGTGGTCACGGTGTAGGTCGCCCGCGAATCGACGATATTGTCAATGACGACCAGCACGTCGCTGCCGCTGCCGCCCGCGCTGTATTCGCCGCTGACGACCAGCCACTCGTCCGAGGCCAGCACTGCCTTCAGCTGGGCCACGGTGGTGATCACATCGGGGGCCTTGGGGATGAATTCGACGCGCTCATCCCGGACGGTGGCGGTGGAAGACAGGCCAGCCACGGCATCGTTGTTCAGCGCGGTGGTCTCCTCATAATAAGTGCCGGTGATGAAGACGGTCTTGACGCTGCGGTTGGTGGTGGTATCGCTGTCGTCCTCCACGCAAACATCCAGATAGATCGCGTAGTCGGGGTTGGTCTCCCGCAGGGTGACGATCTGGCTCAGGGAGGTGATCTCGGGGATGATGCTGTCCTCCAGTTCGTCGTCCGTGCGGGTGTCGATCACGACGGCCTTGCTGGCGGGGATGTTGTAGACATCCTCAGTGGTGCTCATACCGGTGAACAGTCTGTTCTGGGTCAGAACTTCAAGGTTCTGGTCATAGTAGACACCGTAGGTCGCCAGACCATCGCTGGAGTCGTTTACGCCCAAACGGGGGACACGGCTCAGCAGAGTGTAGGCCTTGTCGTCGGCGTCGTAGGTGGCGGGATAGAAGCCGGCCGCAAGGGTCTCGCCGTCATTGTCAAGGGTGAGGTCCTGCTGTTTGCCGGTGACGGCATTGTACACCTCGTAGATGTAGCCGTTGGGGTCCTGGGCAACGGGATCGCGCTGATTGGCCGCGACATAGAACACGGTGTCCGCGTCAACGCTGTCCGGATTCAGGGGGAAGAACATGGCCTCCACGCCGTAGGAGCCGTCCGTGTTGGGGGTGAGCAGCATGGGGACGGTGAAGGCCTCAAATCCCAGCTTGCTGAGCTTGCCCACGGTCACCTTGCTCTCCAGAGCGGTAGTGTCGTCCAGCGCGCCGTCCATAATGATGTAGACGGAGCTGCTCTTGCCGGAATAGATCATGCCGTTGCCGTCGCAGGTCATCTTCGCAACGCCGCCGGCAAAAGAGGTGCCGGAGGACAGGACAACGAACGCATCATCGGCATCCGGGTCAAAGTCCTGCATGCTCTTGAATGCCTCCAGGGTCTTGATGCCGCGCTTGGTCAGCTCCCTGTCGCCGGTGGCATCGGCCACGACGAAGAAGCACGCTTTGTTTTCATACTCGGTAAAGGCTCCGGCCCCCGTGCCATGGTTCAGCTTGACCGTGGGCAGCTTGCCGGAGACATCGCCGTAGTTTTCTTCGCCTTCGGTCACGCCCACCAGGAGCATGACTTCCTTGCCGGTCATGTCCACGCCGCGGGCGTAGTACTTGGTGATCTTTTCACCATAGTTGTCCGTTTCCTTGATGGGCAGCACGCCTATCAGGTAGGCCACTTTGCTCAAGTCAAAGTCGCCCTCGGAGGGCTCGTAGCCAACGTACTTGCCGTCGGCGGTGACGTACAGGTCGTAGGACACGTCGAAGTTGACACCGTCGATGGCCACGGTCAGACCGGAGGCGTTGGTGCCGTTGAAGCAGGTGTATTTCTTGCCGCCCATGGTGATCACGTTACGGTCCAGGTCGTCCACGGAGGTGGCGGTCACGATGCCGGTGACCTTGTCAGCCTGCTCCAGGGTGTAGATGCCCTGAGCCACGGTGTAGACCACGTAGTCGTCCTTCTTCATGCTCTTGTACTCGACCAGCTTGTCGTCGTCCTCCGTGTTGGAGACGACGGTGGTGCCGGTGCTCAGGTCGCGCAGGGTCACGCTCTCCTTACCCTTGGTGGAGATGATGTTGACAATCTGGGAGGCGTAGACGGCAATGGGGTCCATGTAGGTCACGACCTTGTCGTCGCAGATGATGTAGGTGCCCATGGGGGCGGAGCTGCCGGGGTTGTAGCGAGTATCGCCCTCGTCAGGCTCCTCGGCCTCGCGGACGTTGTACTCGCCGTCGAAGCACACCAGGTTGTCGGACAGCTGGGGCTTGGCGGAGCCGAAGGCCGCCTTATAGTCCTTGGAGGTGGTGATGTCCTCGTCGGCCACCACGACCACCTCGCACTCGTCGTAGACGGTGTAGGTCAGGCCGGGCTCGTTCTCGCTCTTATACTGCTCAGCGTAGTACATGGTCACGTAGTGGCCGATGTCATCCAGGCCGGTCTCAATATCGAACCGTTCGCCGGTGCTCAGCTCGGTATACTCCTTGCCGGTGGCCTGGTTGGCCACGATGGTGCCCTCGGCGATCTGCATGTCATAGACCTTGGTGATCAGAGCGTCGTCGCCCATGGTCTCAATGATGGTGCTGATGTCGCCCTTGTTGGCTTTCAGGGCATCGGCATAGTTGGTAAAGATCATGTCCAAATTGGGGATCTTCCAACCGGTGACGCCGGAGGGGCTGTAGCACATACCCTCGTAGGTCAGCACGGCCAGCTGGTCGCGGGTGAGGGCATCGTAGGTGCCGGGCTTGGCAGCCAGGTCGCCGTACAGCTCCATCTCCTGAGCCTTGGCCATGATGGTGGTGGGCCAGTCACCCTGACCGGCGTCCACCTTCAGGGCGTTGATGATCATGGTCAGCGCCTCAGCGGTGCTGACGGGGTTGCCGGGCTTGAAGGTGCCGTCGCCGTAACCGGCCACGATGCCCATCTGCACGCAGGCGTTGATATAGCCCTCGGCCCAGCCGCCCTCGAAGGAAGCGGTGTCGGAGAACTTGTTATAGCCCTTGAAGTTGTCGGCGTTGAAGGCGTTGCCGCGCAGCATCTTCACAATGATGGTAGCCATCTGGGCACGAGTGACTGTGCCGTTGGGGTCAAACTTACCCTCGGTGGTACCGGCAAACAGACCCATACCGGCGGTGATGGCAACAGCCTCGGTGTTCACGATCTGGTCGGCATCGGTGAAGTTGATCATGCCGCCGCCGGACACGCTGACAGAATCGTCGTCAGCGGCAGAACCGGAATCGGAGCCGGAACCGGAACCGGAACCGGAGCCGGAACCGGAGATATTCACCAAGCCGTTGGTGAACTTGATGTTGTCGATGTTGATCGCATTGCTGGCACTCGTCACGCCCTGAGGATCGATAAGGACCTCACTCGCGGAGAGCGTACCAGTCGCATCGACAGTACCGCTCCATTCTTCAGCGTTGGCGTTATCCCGCTCCTTCACGCTGAGGGAAATGGATCCGTTGTCCAGATCCACCTGCACTCCGATGTGATACCACGTATTCAGAGCCAGCTCAGGCAGAGCGCCAGTTCCCTTGGTCAAGCCGCTGCCATCCGTCTGCAGGTAGTGATAGGTCACGCCGTTGAGACGGTAAAGGATGATGTAGCCATCCTTGTGCACGCGCAGCTTGAACGTCTTGTCACTTTCCGCACTCAGCGTATCATAGCCCAGACGAACGTCCAGGGTCGTCTCGGCGTCCGCCATGCGGGAGTAGTCGAACTCCAGGGTGTAGCTGCCGGCGGTAGGAGTGCCCAGCCGGAATCGAGGACGGCTGGAGGTGGTAGTCAGGTACTTGTTTCCGGTGCTGTCAGCCACAATAGCGGCCTCAGGCGTGCCGGACACCTTGGCCAGGCCGGCATAGCCGTGCGCCGTGGCCAGAGAGCTATTGGCCGTGCCGGCATCAAAGAACTTGTCGCCCACGGTATAGCTCTCAAAGTCATCCTGCAGGATGATGTTGTTCGCCGCCGTGTCTGCTGCAGCAGCAGGCAAAGCGGGCAGCCATGCCAGAATCATGGCCAGGCAGCACAAGCTCGAGAGCAGGCTGCGAAGGGTACGCTTTCTCTTCATGGGATTTCCTCCTTTATTTTTCCCCTGCCGATGCCAGAAACAGGCTCGGCAGAGGTATGGTCCGCACGGCTTCCTAACGGACGCCCTCTCCGTGCAGACTAAAATTCAAAATAACTATAGCAGTTCTTGTCCCAAATTGCAACCCTTTATTTATTCTTTATCGTCAATTTCCGCACAAACTTGCTTTTGGCAACGCACAGCCAGCTTCACCACGGGGGATCAGCAAAAGACCGCAGGAAATTCCATGCCCGTTTGTGCGGACAAAATAAAACGCGGTGCTGTGCACCGCGCTTTGCTATGTCGAAAGTTCCTCCCCATCAGGGGGCCGCCCTTCCTGCTCATGGGGCAGCTTCTGTATGATGTCCAGTGAAATGGAGCCTTCCGCCTCCGGCGGGACCTCCCTCCGGAAAAAGGGGATCTCCAGCCGCACGCCCTCGTCCGTATAAACGATATAGCGCTGACCTACGCTCAACGCCACCACCGCCAGGACCAGCAGGACCACCAGAAGCGCAACAACCAGTTTCAGCACGTCCCGCGCTGTGGTCCTGCCGTGGTAGCCGCTGTATCTTCGCCGTCCCGTAGTCACCGCCCCCTTTCTTTTCCCGGCCCGCTGCGCCGGGCAGCGGAACGATTATGATATGATCATAGTATGGCCTCATACCTGCTGCAACGAATAATTTTGCCCGGCTCATGTTTACTATAGTCCCGCAGCTCCCACTTTGTCAATACATCCCCAAAAAGTTCATAATATATTCATTTCAGCCTTACATTCTTTATCTTTCTGAAAAAATACGCCCAAAGCGACGATTCGCTTTGGGCGTTGGGTATCAGATAAAAATTCCGCCGTTGGGTTGCAGCACCTGCCCGGTCATGAAGTCTGCGCCGGGAGATGTCAGAAAGAAAATACTCCGTGCCACATCCTCCGGCGTGCCGATGCGCTCCAGCGGCGTCTCCTGCCGCAGGGCCTCCAGGCTATCCCCGTCCAGATGGGCGTTCATGTCCGTAGCAATCACGCCGGGAGCGACACAGTTGACCGTGATGCAGGATGGCCCCAGTTCCTTGGCCAGCGCTTTTGTCATGCTAATGACAGCACCCTTGGCCGCGGAGTAGGCCACCTCACAGGAGCCGCCGGTCACCCCCCACACAGAGGAAACCGTAACAATACGTCCCGCCTTGGCGCGAACAAAGTGCGGGACCGCCGCCCGGATGGTGTAGAACATCCCGTCCACGTTGGCGGCAAAAACCTGCCGCCACTGTTCGTCCGTGGTGTCGGTGATCAGCTGTTGGGGCAGAGCGATCCCTGCATTGCACACCAGCGCATCCAGTCCGCCCAGTTCCCGAGCGGTCTTTTCCACCAGTTCCGCCGCCTGCACCGGGTCGGATATGTCCGCTTGAATGGCACAGCTACGCACACCAAGACCGGCCAGCTCCCGGACAAGATTCCGAGCCTCTTGCCCGCTTTTATTGTAATTGACCGCCACATTCCAGCCCTGCAGCGCAAACAGCCGGGCTGTGGCCGCCCCAATCCCCCGGGACGCGCCGGTGATCAAAACTGTACTCATAATGCTCCCTCCAGTGCCCGTCGGGCGGCAGCGGTCAGCGCCGGACCGTCCAGTGGGCTGTCAACAAAATATTCCAGGGACAAGAATCCCTGCCAGATCAGCATGCCAAGACCATTGACCGCCTTGTGTCCCAGCCCCTGTGCCTTTTTCAGCAGCGGGGTCTGTGCCGGGCTGTAAATCAGGTCAAACACTCCTGCTCCGGCATCCAATCCCTCCAGAAAGGACAGGTCTTCAAACTGTCCCGCCGTCCCCGTCATGCCCAGGCTGGTGCAGTTGACCACCAGTTGACTTTTTGATGCATAGCGGCACAGGATTTCCCGGGAAAAACCGCAGACCGTCAGCCCTTTTGCGCCAATCTGAGTGCACAGCGCTCCGGCCCGCTCCACGGTGCGGTTGGCCACAAACACCCGGTCTGCACCCGCCTGGGTCAGTTTGGATACCACCGCTTTGGCCGCACCACCGGCACCCAGAACCAGAACCGTTCGCCCTGCAGGGTCCATATCAGCCTCCCGCAAAGCCCGGAGAAAACCGTCTCCATCAGTATTATAGCCGTAAGTCCTGCCCTTTCGGATACACACCGTATTCACCGACTGAAACCGGTCCGCATCGGCAGACAGTTCATCCATGAGGGGGACCAGATTTTCCTTGTGGGGCATGGTGGCATTGAAGCCGATGTACCCCTCTTTTTTTGCCCGAGCAAGCCATTGGGCCGTATCGCACCCTGCCACCCGTCTGGCATCGTAGACGCAGTCCAGCCCCGCGGCCTTGATCATGGCGTTCTGGATCAGGGGGGACAACGAATGTTCCACCGGGTCACCGATGACGCACAGCTTTCTCATGCCCTGCCCTCCAGAAAATAGTCCATGGCCATGAGGTAGCCCGCAAAGCCGTGACCGTACAGCTGACCCACACAGGCGGGCGCGGTAACGGACACAGCACGGAAGCTCTCCCGCTGGTCGATGTTGGAAATATGTACCTCATAGGCCGGGACGGATACTGCCTTCAGCGCATCCAGAATGGCGTAGCTATAATGGGTGTAGGCGGCGGGGTTGATGACAATGGCATCGTACGCGCCATCAGCGGCGTGAATGGCGTCAATGATAGCCCCCTCGTGATTGGACTGGAAAAAGTCGGTCGTGGAGTCATGCTTTTCGGCGTATTCCCTTATCATTTGGCACAAGGCGTCATAGGTCTGATCCCCGTAGATACCCGGCTCCCGCTTGCCCAGCAAATTCAGGTTGGGGCCGTTGATGATGAGAAATCTCATTCCTTGCACTCCCTCTCATAGATGGCGGCGATACGCTGCGCCGCCTCTCTGGCAGTGTTGGTGTTGGAAATTGTGTGATTGGCGTATTTGTGGTAAAGATGGATGCGCTGCTCGTAAAGGTCACAAATGCGCTGTTTGTCCCCGCTGAGCAGAGGCCGGCCACTCAGATCCCCGTCCAGGATGTCGGCCAGGTCGCGGTCACGGAAAAAGACGATACCCGTCCCGGCCAGTGCCGTCATATTTTTCTCCCGCAGGACCATGCCTCCCCCGGTGGCGATGATAACACCGGTCATAGATGCCGCCTGTTTTGCCGCGGCAGTCTCCCTGTCCCGAAAAAACGCTTCGCCGTCCTGAGCAAAAATCTCGGAGATGGCGCGGCCGTCCGCCTGTTCCACCATCCGGTCCGTGTCCACCAGTACCATGTGGAGCATGGCAGAAAGCTCCCGGCCCACAGCAGATTTTCCGCAGCCGGGCATGCCGATCAAAACGATATTCTTCTTCATACCACGCCTCACAGATTAGACACGAAGTTACCCAGCACCCGGAAATCCGCTGCCGTCTGGGACAGCTCGCGCAGAATGCCGTCCATCTCCGGCGCGTTCAGGCTGCCGTTAAATTCCAGAAAAAACATGTACTCCCAGCTGTGACCTGGCATGGGCCTGGACTCCAGCCTGGTCATATTCAGGCCGTTGACAGCGAAAATGGTCATGATGCGGTGCAAGCTGCCCGCCTCGTGGGGCAGGGAGAACACGGTGCTGATCTTGTCCGCACCCTCCCGCAGCTCCATGACCGGACTGACCACCACGAAGCGGGTGGTATTGTTGGTGTTGTGGTTGGTTCCCCGAACAAGAACATCCAGTCCATAAAGCTCCGCCGCCCGTTCCGAGCAGATGGCTGCCTTGGTGATGTCCCTGGTCCGGGCTACATACTGTCCCGCTCCCGCGGTGTCGGCGCAGGGCACCTGTACCCAGCCGGGGTGGGCGTTGAGAAAGCGGTCAGACTGGAACAGCCCCTGCTCGTGGGAATAGACGTGGGTAATGGTGTCCAGGGTAGCGCCCTTGGGTGCCATGAGGCAGTGTTCCACCCGCACGGTGGTCTCCCCCACGATGGAGCACTCGTACCGGGTCATCAGGTCATAGACCTGTCGGATTGCGCCGCTGGTGCTGTTCTCGATGGGCAGCACGGCGTAGTCCGCCTCTCCCTTTTTCAGCGCCTCAAACACATCCTCAAACTGCTCCAGGCCGATGTTCTCTGCCTTATCACCGAAGAAGTTGATGCAGGCCATCTCACTGTACGCCCCGGCCACCCCCTGATAGACCACCCTTGGGTTTTCAATGGGTGTGCGGGCCGCGGCCACGGCCTTTTTGCAGCGCTCATAGCCCGGCTCATCCCCGCTCTCCTGCACCAGTTTGCGCTGGCGGCGGCGGCTGATGGCCATGACATGTTCAAACAGGGCCGCCAGATCGGCACTCTTCCCCTCATCCCGGGCAAGGGCAGCCTTGGCCGCCAGCACCTCCTGCTCCCGCTTTGCGTCCAGCACGGGCATATTGCGTGCCAGCTTATATTGCCCCACCCGGTCCACCACGTCCATGCGCTGCTGGAACAGATCGGCCAGTTGACGGTCGATGGCATCGATTTGATTGCGGTATTCTTTAAGTCCTTCCACGAAAAACACCTCTTTTATCCGATCCCCAGCACGTCACAGGCCGCAAGGGCGGCGGCGGCTTCAATGACCGGAACGGCCCGGTGGACCACGCATGGGTCATGCCGCCCCTTCAGTTCCAGTTCGGCGTTCTCCATCTTCTCCATGTCAACGGTAAATTGAGTGCGGGCGATGGAGGGGGTGGGCCGCATAGTCACTTCAAATACCACAGGCATACCGTTGGTAATGCCGCCGTTTACACCCCCGGCGTTGTTCTGTTCTGCCCTCACCGTACCATCATCATCCACATAGAGGGGGTCGTTGGCCTCAGAGCCCCGCATAAGTGAAAATGCCGCACCTGCGCCGAAGGAAACCGCCTTCACCGCAGGGACCGCGAACAGGTACTGAGAGAAGATGCCCTCCACGTTCCGCCCAAAGTCGGGGCCTCCCAGTCCGGCGGGCAGTCCAAACACCATGCACTCGATACTGCCCCCCACGCTGTCCTGTTCCTCTTTTGCCTCCAGAACAGCCGCCTGCATCTCCTGTCCAGCCGCGTCATCCAGCACCGGGAATTCCTTGTCTGCCACGGCCAGCAGGCTGTCCATATCCTCCGCCACCGCGTCGTTGATCCCGTAGATAGAGCTGATATGCGCGCCGACCCTGATCCCCTTTTGGGCCAAAATCTGCTTGGCCACAGCCCCGGCAAAGACCAGCGGGGCGGTGAGCCGGCCGGAGAAGTGGCCGCCCCCCCGGTAGTCGTTATATCCGTTGTAGCGCACATGGGCGGGCCAGTCCGCGTGCCCGGGCCGGGCCAGATGTTTTGTGGCCTCATAGTCTCCGGAATGCTGATCCCCGTTTTCGATCACGGCGCACAGAGGGGTACCGGTGGCCTTGCCCTCAAACACGCCGGATAAGATTTTTGGCACATCAGTCTCCTTGCGTGGGGTGGACAGGGCGCTTTTGCCCGGTCTGCGGCGGTCCATCTCCTTTTGGATGGCGGCCATGTCCAGTTCAAGGCCGGAGGGCACGCCCTCCAGCACAACACCGATGGCCGGTCCGTGAGACTCTCCGAAAATACTGTATTTCATCACAGTCAACTCCTAACGATTCTGCCGCCCAGTTTCTCGTAATCCTCCCAGAACCCGGGATAGGATTTGGCAACACATTGCGCCCCCATAACAGTCACCGGGCACTCACACCGGGTGGCGGCCACAGCCGCCATCATGGCAATGCGATGGTCGTTGCAACTGTCCACGCTGACATCCCCCGCAAGGCCGTCTCTGCCCATGATGGTCAGCCCCTCCGGCTGCTCGGTCACGTCAGCCCCCATGCTGTTCAGCACATCGGTGACAGCGGCAAGACGGTCGCTCTCCTTGATGCGCAGGCGGGCGGCATTGGTAATGTATGTCCTCCCCTGCCGCACCGCGGCCATAGCCGCCAACGCAGGCACAAGGTCGGGACATTGGGACACGTCCAAAGTCACATCGCCGGGAACGGTCAGCCATTCAAACTGTTCCGCGATCACACGGTCGCCCTGTGCTGATGCCTTGTTCAGTCCCTCAACGGACACGTCGCTTCCCAGTGCCCGGGCCGCATACCAGAAAGCCGCCTGAGACCAGTCGGCCTCGATGCTCACATCCCGGCTCTGGTACTGCTGACCGCCGGGAACGAGAAACCTGTTTTCCTGCCGCTGAATCTCAATGCCGAACTGCTCCAGCACCTCCAGTGTCATATCCACATACCCCTCTGACTCCAGAGGGGTGGTCAGCAGGATCTCGCTGTCCCCCTCCAACAGAGGCAAGGCATACAAAAGGCCGGTAATGAACTGGCTGGACACGTTACCGGGCAGCGCATATCGCCCCGGCTTCAGCTCCCCTTTCACGGTGAGCACACCGTCCTTTTGCTCATAGAAAATGTTCTTTTCTTTAAAGATGTCAAAATAGGGCTGCTGGGGCCGCTCCATAAGCCGTCCCCGACCGGCAAATGTGGCCCCTCCGGCCACCGCAAGGGCTACAGGGATGAGAAAGCGCAGGGTGGAGCCGGACTCGCCGCAGTCAAGGTAGGGCAGTTCTCTTCCCCGGGAAATACAGGCGCTCATGCCGCGCACCCGTACAACGCTCTCCCTCGCCTGCTCCGCGCAGGCCCCCAGTGCCGCCACGCAGTCCAGAGTGGCCTGAATATCCTGTGACCGGGCCACATTGTTCAGCGTACTCACACCCCCGGCCAGCGCTACGGCGATGACCGCCCGGTGGGCCTGAGACTTGGATGGCGGCGGGGTAATGCTTCCCTGCAGCAAGGTCGGTTGAATGGTAATATTCATACTGTTTCCTCATACAGCCGCTTCAGCTGTTCCAGCAGCCGGGCAGTCTCCATTTTCTTCGGCTCGGCCCGGCCCAGTGAGGTCAGTAGCACAACGGAAATGCCCTCCCCCGCCCGCTTTTTATCCAGGCCGATAGCCTCCACCATGGTGTCCCAGGGACAGGGGATGCGGGTGGGCAGGTCGTACTTCTCCAGCACCGCGCGAATTTCTTCCTGCATCCCGGCAGGAGTAACGCCCAGCTTTTCACCCAACTGCGCCGCCCAGATCATACCCGCCGCTACGGCCTGACCGTGGGTCCAGTCCTCGTAATGTCCCGCCAGTTCAAAGGCATGGCCCACTGTATGTCCGAAATTCAGGATCATGCGCAGACCGGTGTCCCGCTCATCGTTCAGCACCACCTGCCGCTTGATGTCACAGCAGATATACAGCACCTGCTCGATTTGCTCCATCACCCCGGCCCGTCCGCCGCATTGATCAAGGCAGCCAAAAAATTCCTTATCCCGGATGCACCCGTATTTGATGACCTCCGCCATACCATCGGAGAAAATTTTGTCACTCAGGGTATTCAGGCACTCCGGGTCCATGAGCACCAGCTTGGGCTGCCAGAAAGCTCCTGCCAGATTTTTGCCCGCGGGCAGGTCAATGGCCACCTTACCCCCTACGGACGAATCCACCTGAGCCAGCAGCGTTGTTGGAATTTGAATGAAATCTACCCCACGCAGCACGGTGGCTGCGGCAAAGCCCGCCAGATCGCCCACCACACCGCCGCCCAGCGCCACCACGGCGTCGGTGCGGCTCAGGCCGAAGGACAGCATCTCGTCGTAGAGCCAGCCCAGCATTTCCATGCTTTTGGAGCTTTCTCCTGCGGGAACGACAATACCTTTAACAGCAAACCCCGCCTCTTCCAAGCTATCTTTCACCCGTTCCAGATACAGGGACGCTACGTTGCTGTCCGTGACCACAGCAAGACGCCGAGCCTTGGGCAGCACGGCCCGGCAGTGCTCTCCCGCCCGGTCCAACAGCTCCTTTTCGATCAGGATATCATATTCACGGCCCGGCAGGGCCACGGTAAGGGTTTTCATTGCAGAAACCACCTTTGTTTATCGGACTAACGTTTTGCCCATCAGGTCCACCAAAGCGGCGGACTTATCCATCAGGTGCCGGAAATTCTCGGGAGTCAGGGACTGCTGGCCATCACACAGGGCGTGAGCAGGGTCGTTATGCCCTTCCCCGATCAGCCCGTCCGCCCCGGCGGCGATGGCCGCCATGGCCAGCGGCTCCACAAACCAGTGGTAGCCGCCGGAATGGGAGGGGTCCACCACCACAGGCAGATGGCTCATGCGCTTGACGGCAGGAATGGCGGACACATCCAGTGTGTTGCGGGTGGCAGTCTCAAAAGTACGGATGCCCCGCTCACACAAAATCACGTTCTCGTTGCCCGCGGCCATGATATACTCCGCGGACATGATCCATTCCTCATAAGTGTTGGACAGGCCCCGCTTGAGCAGGATAGGTTTTGACATCTTTCCTACCTCTTTTAAAAGGTCGAAATTCTGCATGTTCCGCGCGCCCACCTGCACCAGATCCACCTTTTCCTCAAACACCTGGCAGTATTTGGGGCTCATGATCTCGGTGACTACGGGCAAGCCCGTGTCCTGCTTGGCCTCCAGCAACAGGTCAAGGCCGTCCAGCCCCATGCCCTGAAAGGAATACGGACTGGTACGGGGCTTGAATGCGCCGCCCCGGAGCATGGCCGCCCCGGAATCTTTCACGTCCCGAGCCACTTCAATGATCTGCCCCTCGCTCTCTACGGAGCAGGGACCGGCCATTACGGTAAAGTTGCCACCACCCACGGGAACGCCGCCGGCAGTGATGACGCTGTCCTCGGGGTGGAACTTGCGGTTGGCCTTTTTATAGGGTTCCTGCACCCGCATGACACGCTCCACGTTGGGTTCCATCTCTAGCTTGTGGATGTCCAGATGAACGGTGTCACCCACCAGACCCAGAATGGAACAGCCCACACCGTGAGTAATTCCCACCTGCACCTTTTCCTGCTTTTCCAGCTTTTCAACCAAGGCGTGGATGGCATCCTGGCTGGTGCCCGGCTTCATGATTATGACCATAAACTCAAACCCTTTCCGTGCAAGTAAAAGGGCGCTCATTGATGAACTCAATGAGCGCCCAAAGACTGCTTTGGTATCTTATCCCGCCTGTTACGGCGGACACTCATCGTTCATCCTTTTTGCCCATGGCAAAATAGCCGGTACCCATAAATCGAGCCCAGCCAAAAAAGAACACGGATGCGGTTGTGACGGTGTTACGCTTCATTTTGCGCACCTCACAGAAAAGATGGGCTTATTATACTCCCATCAAAATCAAATTGCAACAGGCAAAGGGTGCTTTTTTGCGTTAAAGCGGCAAATTTTTCGTCAGTGTTCATAGGACAGCCCGGACAGATACCGCCGGGCCAGATCAAAGGCGTGGTGGGCCGTCTGGGTGCGCAGCCGCTCCCGCATGGGGCGATTGCCCAGATGAAGCTCTCTGACATAGCTGCCATCTGGGGTAGCGATAGCTACAAAGGCGGTACCTACCTCGTTGCCCCGGTCGTCCCTGTCAGGGCCGGCCACACCGGTGGCGGACAGGGCAATGTCCACACCCAACACCCTGCGCGCTCCCTCCGCCATGGCCTGTGCCACTGGCGCAGACACCGCGCCGTGTTCGTTCAGCAGTTCCTCCGGCACGCCGAGGACCCCCTGCTTGACTTCGTTGGTATAGGACACGATGCCGCCTTTGAACACTTTAGACACGCCGGGCAGGTCGGTCAACCGCTTGGCAAGCAGGCCGCCGGTGATGCTCTCGGCCACGCCGATGGTCATCCCCTTTTCTTCCAAAAGGTTCTGCACCACCTGCTCCAGACTCTTCACGTCCACACCGTACACCTTGTTTCCAAACAGAGCCTTGATCTGCTCCACGGTGGGTCCCAGCAGCTTCTGCGCTTCCTCGTCGTTATCCGCCTTGGCAGTGACCCGCAGCTCACACTCCCCCTCCTTGGCATAGGGCGCAAGGGTGGGGTTGGTCATCTCATTCATCTGGGTGCGCAGCTGCTCCTCCATGGCCGACTCCCCGATGCCGAACAGCTTCAGGGTGTGGGAGGCGATGACTCCCTCGGCCAGGGACAGCAGGTAGGGCTTGGCCCGGTAGTGGAACATGGGCCGGCACTCGCTGGGCGGACCGGGCAGCATGATGACGTGCACGCCGTCCGCCTCAAAGGCACAGCCGGGGGCGGTGCCCCAGTCGTTTTCCAGTATGGTGCACCCCTCGGGCAGCATGGCCTGCTGCATATTGCTCTCGGGCATGGGCCGCTTGGTGCGTTCAAAATAGCTGCGGATGCGCTGGGCCGACGGCTCGTGGAACACAAGTTCCTTTCCAAATGCCTCTGCCAGTACGTTTTTGGTCAGGTCATCACAGGTAGGGCCAAGACCGCCGGTAGTGATGATGATATCCGCCCGGCTCTTGGCCAGGGCCACCGCCTCACGGGCCCGGCCTGGGTTATCCCCCACCACCGTGTGCCAGTAGACGTTCAGCCCAAGCTCACTCAGCCCCTGAGAGAGCATCTGCGCGTCCGTATTGGCAATACTGCCCAGCAGCAGCTCCGTTCCAACGGACAGAATTTCCACCGTATGGGACATGATTATCCCTCCAAATCCAGAATGATCTCCACCGCGTTCAGGTTACGGATGTCATAATCCACCCGCAGCCCCTCCGGGACCGGCTCTCCGCCGGGATTGTACCAGCCGCACAGGATACCCGCGTTGTTGCCTCCCTGAATGTCGCTGGTCAGCGAGTCGCCCACGATGAGCACCTCGTCCGTTCCATAGTCTCCGATAGCGGCAAAGACGGCATCGAAAAAGCCCTTGCCCGGCTTTTCCACCCCCACCACGTCGGAGATGAACACATTGTCCAGCAGTTGGTCAAGACCGGAGTTTTTCAGTTTGCCCCGCTGGGCCACCAGTGTGCCATTGGTGACGGCATACTGCTTTACCTTGCCCCGAAGACGCCGAACCAATTCTTTTCCGTTGTCGTTGAAGACCACTGTCTCTCCCAACCGCACCTGATACTCGGCATTGAAGTCGTCCACGCAACTTGTGTCCAGACCATAGGCGGTGAAAAATTCTTCAAACCGCCCCCGCAGGACCTGCTGCTTGGTCAGCTCACCCAACTCCAGCCGCTTCCAGTAGGAGGCGTTGATGGCAGAATATTGGGTCAGCATTTCGTCGGTCAGTTCACCCAGCCCGAATTCTTCAAAACAGGCACGGATGGCCGCCCGTTCCGCCAGTTTGAAGGACAACAGGGTGCCGTCAATATCCCACAGAATGACCTTGATCACAACTGCACCCGCTCAATTCCGGCCACAGCCTCAGCCACCAGTGCTTCAATGTCCAGCTTCTCCTCGGCGTACTGCATCTCCCCAATGGTGGGGCGCAGGCGGGGATGACGGGGAGTAAAGACGGTACAGCAGTCCTCATAGGGCAGGATGGAGGTGTCATACGTGCCGATCTTCCGGGAGATCTGCACGATCTCCTCCTTGTCCATACCGATACAGGGGCGCAGAATGGGCAGTTCCACCACCGCGCCGGTGCAGGCCATGGCCTCCATGGTCTGGCTGGCCACCTGACCCAGACACTCGCCGGTGACCAGTGCCTTGGCTCCGCACCGCTTGGCCACCTCCTGGGCGATGCGCATCATGAATCTACGCATGACCACGGTGAACAGCTCTTCCGGACAGGAGCGGCGCAGCTCTTCCTGAATGGCGGTAAAGGGCACGATATGCAGGGTGAGCCGTCCGCAGTAGTCCGTGAGCAGGCGGGCCAACTCAATGACCTTGTCCTTGGCCTCCTGAGAGGTGTAGGGATAGGAGAAGAAATGCACCATCTCCAGCGCCACGCCACGCTTTGCGATCATGTAGCTGGACACGGGGGAGTCAATGCCGCCGGACAGCAGAGACACCGCACGGCCGTTGATGCCCACAGGCAGACCGCCCGCACCGGGCTCCGCATCCGCGTGGACGTAGGCGGCATAGTCCCGCACCTCCACATGGACGGTCAGTTCCGGGTTATGAACGTCCACTTCAAGATTGTCATAGGCCTCGTGCAGCTCCCCGCCCACATACTGGCTAAGCTGGATGGAGTTCATGGGGAAGGTCTTGTCCGCCCGCTTGGTCTCCACCTTAAAGGTGCGGGCAGAACGCAGCTTGTCGTCCAGAAACTCTTTGGCAGTGTTCAGAATAGCGTCCTTGTCCTTGTCACAGGGCCGGGCCAGAGATACCCCCACGATGCCGAACACCTTTTTGATGGCCTCAAAGGCTCCCCGCACGTCACACTCCTCGTTCATAGGCTCCACATAGGTAGTGGACTGGCGGGTGTACACCCGGAACTGTCCGTAGGGGTGCAGTCGGCGGTGGAGGTTGGCCTGCAGTTTATCCTCAAAACTGCGGCGGTTCAGGCCTTTGAGCACCATCTCGCCCAGCTTGAGCAAAATCATTTCGTTCATATGTGTACCGTTCCTTTCCGAAAGCGGATATTATCAAGTTAATATTATAGTCAAAACTGCCGCCCATGTCCAGCACAGCATCTTGACTGAGAGGAATTTTCTGGTTAAACTAAGTTTAGACTAATTTGTTTGTACAGGAGGGCTGAATATGACCGTACAGGAACGCTACCGCGCCAAGCTCCGCACCCCGGAACAGGCGGTGCAGGTGATCAAAAGCGGCGACTGGGTGGACTATACCACCTCCATGGGCTTCCCCGTCCTGTTGGACGAAGCCCTCGCAAAGCGGAAAGACGAACTGACCGACGTAAAAATTCGCGGCAACCTGATCTTCGGCCCCATCCGCACGGCGGAGTGTGATCCCAGCCGGGAGCATTTCATCTACAACAGCTGGCACTGCTCCCCCTACGAGCGCAAGCTGTGTGACGAGGGTCTGTGCAACTTCATCCCCATGGTGTTCCGGGACGTGGTGCCCTATTACCGGCATTTCCTCACTGTGAATGTGGCCATGATGTGCGTCACCCCCATGGACAAACACGGCTATTTCAACCTGTCCTGCTCCACAGGTGTAGCCCGTGGCATTCTGGAAAAGGCCGATGTGGTCATTCTGGAGGTCAACGAGAACCTGCCCCGCATTCTGGGCGGCTTTGACGAGGTGATCCACATCTCGGACGTGGACTTCGTGGTGGAGGGGGAGCATCCGCCCCTCATGGAGATCCCTCCCGCCCCTCCCGAACTGGAGGACATCCGCATCGCCGAGTATATTCTGCCCTATATTCAAGATGGCGCAACCCTCCAGTTGGGCATCGGCGGCATTCCCGGCGTGGTTGGCTCCATGCTGGCCCAGTCCGACGTGCGGGATCTGGGTATGCACACAGAGCTGTGCTCGGACGCTTATGTGGACCTGCACGAGGCAGGCAAGCTGACCAATGCAAAAAAGACTATCCACCGGCACAAGGGCGTTACCGGCATTGCCTTCGGCTCCCGACGGCTGTACGACTGGCTGGACGAGAACCCCGGCGTGATGATCTGCCCGCTGGAATACGTCAACTCCCCCCACACCATCGCCAGCCACGACAATATGATCTCCATCAACAGCTGTATCAGCGTGGATCTGTTTGGTCAGGTGACGGCGGAAAGCTCCGCTCTGCGCCACATCAGCGGCACAGGCGGTCAGCTGGACTTCCTCACCGGCGCCTCCATGTCCAAGGGTGGCAAGAGCTTTATCTGCCTGAACTCCACCTTTACGGACAAGCAGGGCCAGCTCCACTCCAACATCGTTCCCCACTTCCACGGAGACATCGTCACTGACCCCAGAAGCCAGACCTATTTCGTGGTCACGGAATACGGCGCAGTCAACCTGATCGGCCGCACCACCTGGGAGCGGGCGGAGCTGCTGGTGTCCATCGCCCACCCGGACTTCCGGGACGCACTGATCGCACAGGCGGACAAACAGAAAATCTGGAGACAATCCAATAAACGCTGACAAAAGAAAAGGAAGTGCTATCATGAGTGAAAATCGATCTCTGCGCGTCGGCTTCGCCCGGCAAACCATTACCCCCGACTACACCGTTCACCTCACCGGCTACGGCGACGATGAGACCCGCCTTTCCCAGGGCGTGGTGGACGACATCTATCTGACGTGCATCGCCGTTACCGACGGGGATGAAACCGTCCTGATGTATACCTCCGACCTGCTTTCCTTCGGTGACGACCAGCCGGAGTTGGCCCGTGCGCTGGTCTCCCCCGCCACCGGCATCCCCGGCGACCACATGTTCTTCACCGCCACCCACAACCACTCCGGCCCTCTGAACTATCCCGACCGCCTGCCCGAAGAGGAGCGCGGGGACGTGGTGCGCTTCCAGGACGATCTGCTGGCCGCGGCGGTGTCCACCGCGCAGGCCGCTCTGGCCGACCGGGCCCCCGCCGCCATGTTCAGCACGGTGCAGGAGGTGCCGGGCATGAACTTCATCCGCCACTATAAGATGAGCGACGGCACCTACGCCGGCTCCAATTTCGGCAATTGGAATCAGGAAATCATCTGTCACGCCACCGAAAACGATCCCCGCATGGTACTGGTCAAGTTTGCCCGGGATGGCAAGCAGGACGTCGTGCTGATGAACTGGCAGGCCCACAACGACAACGTGCGTCAAGTCGGCTACAACCTCATTTCCTCCAGCTACGTGGGCCATGTGCGGACTAAATTCGAGCAGGAGACCGGGCTGCATTTTGCCTTCTTCATGGGCGCTTCGGGCAACCAGAACGCCGGCTCCAGAATCCCCTCCGAGGCTCACGGTCTGGACTACATCGGCTACGGCCGGCGCATGGCCGACTACGCCATTGACGCCCTTGACAAGCTGACCCTGGTAACAGGCAGCGGCATCTCCACCAAGCGTGTCATGTTTGAGTATGAGGTGGATCACTCCTGGGACCATATGCTGGACAAGGCCAACGAGGTGTTTCACGTCTGGAAGACCGTAGGTAAAAAGGAAGGCGATCTTCTGGGCAAATCCTACGGTTTCAGTTCCTCCTTCCAGGCCCGCGACATCCGCCGCCGAGCCGCCATGCCCGCCACCGACCTGCTGGAGCTGAACGCCTTCCGCATCGGTGACATGGGCTTTATCACCAGCACCAACGAAGTCTTTTCCACCGTAGGCCGCCACGTTCGGGCCAATTCCCCCTTTGACACCACCTTTATCCTGACCGGTAACCGCTTCTATCTGCCCTGTGCCGAATCCTACGACTACCGCAGCTACGAGGCGGACACCGGCATGTTTGCCAAAGGCACGGCAGAAAAGGTGGCCGATGAACTGGTGCGTATGCTGAACGACGTAAGATAATCCTTTTCCCGAAGAACAAACCGCCGGAAGCCTGTCACAGACGGCCTCCGGCGGTTTTCCCTGCATTTTCTCCCATCAAAAGATATTTTTCGATATTGCTTGTGTCCAATTCAAAAAAAGAGTACAATAGCTCTAATTCCGCCAACGAGGTGATCCAACTTGAACCGCAAAGCCATTGCCGCCGCCTTTCCGGTGACTATCCCGGTGCTCATGGGTTATCTGGCCATCGGCATCGCCTTCGGCCTGATGCTCCAGTCCATCGGCTACGGGGCAGGCTGGGCTTTTCTGATGAGCCTTGTGATTTTTGCCGGCTCCGGACAATATCTGGGTGTGTCCCTGCTGGCCATAGGTGCACCGTTGACCGAAGTGGCCCTGCTGACCTTTATCATCAACTTCCGGCATCTGGTTTACGGGCTGTCCCTGCTGGAAAAACTGCGGGGCATGGGCGTGCGCAAGCTCTATATGATCTTTGGCCTGACGGACGAGACCTACGCCCTGCTCAGTTCCGCTCAACCTCCTGATGGGGTAAAGGCCCATGATTTCTACTTCTGGATCGCACTGCTCAACCACAGCTACTGGATCACCGGTTCGGTTCTCGGCGCGGTGGCCGGTCAGGTACTCGGCTTTGACACCACAGGCGTAGACTTTGCCATGACCGCCCTGTTCATCGTCATCGCTATCGACCAGTGGAAGAGCTACCCCAGACATCTGCCCGCCCTGCTTGGCACAGTGGTCACAGTAACCTGTCTGCTCCTGTTTGGGCAGGAAAATATGCTGATTCCCGCTCTGGCCATCATCGTTTTGGTGCTGGCTCTGGCCCGTCCCCATCTGGACCACACCAACCCGAAAGGAGCTGACCCGGCATGACCCCTGTTTTATCCGTCCCCCAGGCTCTGGCCTCCATCGCTGTCATGGCCGCCGTCACCTTTCTGACCCGGGCACTGCCCTTCCTGCTCTTTGATCGGGGCGATCACCCGCCCCGCATCGTACTCTATCTGGGGCAGGTGCTCCCTCCGGCAGTCATTACCATGCTCATCATTTACTGTCTGAAGGGGGTAAGCTTTTCCGCCCCCGTCGGCTGGCTCCCCCCACTGATTGCCGGGTTGACCGCTGTCATCCTGCACCTGTGGAAGGGCAACGACCTCATTTCCATCTTCGGTGCTACGGCATTGTACATGCTGCTCATTCAGGTGGTCTTTGCCTGAACAAAAGCGCTTTCCCCATCCTGTCCGAATGGGGAAAGCGCTTCTTTTTATTCACAGAGCAGCCCTGCCCGCTCCAGCCGGCCGCGCAAGGCGGGGCCAAGCACCAGTGCGCTGATTATTTTTACAAGGTCACCGGGCAGAAAGGGAAGCACGCACACAGCCACTGCCCCGGCCAGAGGGGTCTGCGCCTGAAAGCAGAACCAGGCCGTCCCCATAGCGTACAGCACCACCGTGCCAAGGACCATGCCAACAAGGCCCATCCCCTGTCGGGTGGGAAATCGCTTTATAAACAGGGCGCACAAAAATGCAAGGGGGATATACCCCACGATGTATCCTCCGGTGGGTCCGGCCAGATGACCCAATCCGCCCAGAAACCCGGAAAACACAGGAAGTCCCGCCGCTCCCATGAGCACATAGACTGCCGCCCCCGCCGCCGCCTGCCAAGGGGACAGCAGCCACCCGGACAAATAGATGATCAGGGTGCACAGGGACATGGGCACCGGACCCAAGGGCACCGCCCACGGGGAGAGCACACACAGGGCAGCTGCCCCGGCAGCCGTCATGGTCAGGGCATATATCTTTTGATTACGCCGCACTTGCATGGCCGCTCCTCCTCTCCTACATTCCTTATGAAAAGTATACCGTCCTTCCCCGCCAAAAGTCAACCGGAGCATTCAGAGCATCCAGTCGCTGGACGGTGTCCTCGGTATCTTCACGGATGACGAAGGATATGAATATATCGCGATCGTCAACAATACCGTTGATAAGCCCGGATGCTTCCAGTTGACGTTCAGTAAGGATACGGTTATTTGTGACAGCGTTAGCTGGAATGACCGTGACAA
>JAZSJB010000080.1:0-19803 GCA_045534105.1 Lawsonibacter sp.
ACGGGGTCAACGGGATCGACGGGGTCAACGGGGTCAGCGGGGTCGACGGGGTCAACGGGGTCGATGGGGTCAACGGGGTCGACGGGGTCAACAGGAGTTACGGGGGGACGGTAAGGAGTAACTTTCCGGTAGTTATTGGTAATAACGACCTGAGCGGTCTCGTTGGCGGCCACATCTACCTCGCCCTCGCCGGTGACAGTCAGGCGATAACCGGAAACCGCAGCATTTCTTTCGCTCACAGTATACTTTCCGGGAGCCAGGCTGTTCAGGGTGTAGCTGCCCTCAGTGAAATCAGCGTAGGAAACGACCTGCTCGAAAGAGTCAGGACCACTGACTCGGAACTCCAGTCCGTTGGTGGTTACCGTCCGACCGGTAAATACCTTGGTAATGGTCAGGGCGCCTGTGCCATCATCATACGTGTTGGTGTACAGGGCATCCTCGCCCAAAGTCAGATGGATCACGCTGCTGCCCTCGGCAAAGTCGGCATTCACTTCGGTCTCACCATCATGGAGGACAGTCACCTTGTTTACGGCGTACTCCCAGCCAAGACCGGCCTGGGTAAAGCTCAGCTGCACCAGGATGGTGTAGGCCGTGGGATTATAGGTCATACCCTCGATATTCCCGGCCACCTCAGTCAGAGTGTAGACAAAGCTGCCGTTGATGGTCGCGTCGGGTTCGTCTTCCCAGTTCTCCAGATCCTTGATGAAAGGAACAACAAACTCGACCTTGCCGATGCCGTCGTTTCCGGCGGTGTAGGTGTGCTTGATGCCGTTGGCGTTCTCACCCACATAGATGCGGCCGGAACCATCGTTGAAATGGGCGGCATCGGTCAGCTCAAAGGTGAACTCGTTAGCGGACAGGGTATAAGGATCGCCGGCAACAGTCTTGTCAAAGCTGAGGACGAACTGGCCTTCCCACTCTTCCACAACGGGGGGAGGCGGGGGCGCCTTCTTGGTCCAGGAACCCTTGATGACCACAGCCTCGGCGGGCATGGTAAAGTCTTTCTTGTCCCAGCCGGAGAAGGTGTAGCCTTCCAACCAGGGCTCGGCGGCCACGGTGACGGCAGTGCCGGCCTTGTACTCCACGGTCTTGGGCAGCTCAGGGGCGCCCTCGGGCACCTCACCGGTGTACTCGTAGCTCACGGGGTACTTGGGTTCGGGGTTCTTTTCCCAGGAGCCCCGGATGACTACGGCCTCGGCGGGCATGGTAAAGTCTTCCCTGTCCCAACCGGAGAAGGTGTAGCCCTCCAGCACGGGCTCGGCGGCCACGGTGACCTCAGCGCCGGCCACATACTCTACGGTGCCGGGCAGTTCAGGAGCACCAGCGGGAACTTCGCCGGTGTACTCATAGGACACGGGATACTTGGGGTCGGGGAGCTTGGTCCAGGAACCGCGGATGATCACCGCTTCGGCGGGCATGGCAAAGTCTTCCTTGTCCCAGCCGGAGAACTCGTAACCGGGCAGCTCGGGAGCGGCGGCCACGGTGACCGCGGCACCTTCCAGATACTCAGCCGCATCGGGCAACTCAGGGGTATTGGCGGGAACATTACCAGTGTACTCATAGGTCACAGGATACTTGGGCAGAGCGGTCCAGGAACCCTTGATGATCACGTCCTGGTTGGGCATGGTAAAGTCTTCCTTGTCCCAGCCGGAGAAGGTATAGCCTTCCAGCTCGGGCTCGGCGGCTACGAGGACCTCGGTGCCTTCCTCATACTGTTTGGTCTCGGGCAGAGCAGGAACTCCCTCGGGGATCTCGCCCTCATACTGATAGACCACGTTGTATTTGTTGGGGGAGATGATGGTCCAAGAGCCCCGGATCACCACGTCTTCAGCAGGCATTTCAAAGTTTTCCTTATCCCAGCCGGAGAAGATATAACCCTCCAGATAGGCGGCGGCAGCCACGGTCACGGCGGCACCGGCCTCGTATTCAGCCACGGCGGGCAGAGCCGGAGCACCGGCGGGGACCGCACCAGTGTATTCGTAGGTCACGGAGTACTTGGGGATGACGGTCCAGGAACCCTTAATCACCACATCTTCGGCAGGCATATCAAAATCGTCCTTGTCCCAGCCGGAGAAGGTGTAGCCCTCCAGAGCAGGCTCGTCAGCCACGGTGACCGCGGCACCGGCCTCGTATTCCTCGGTCCCGGGCAGGGCGGGGGCGTTGGCGGGAACTTCGCCGGTGTACTCGTATGTTACGGCGTACTTGGGAATGGCGGTCCAGAAGCCGCTGATGACCACGTCCTCGGCGGGCATGGCGAAGTCTTCCTTGTCCCAGCCGGAGAAGGTGTAGCCTTCCAGTTCGGGCTCGTCGGCCACGGTGACTTCGGCACCGTAGGTGTACTCGTCGCCGGCAGGCAGCTCGGGAGCGCCCTCGGGAACCTCGCCGGTGTACTGATACGTCACGGGATAGAGGATGGCGGTGTAAACGTAGGTAACTTCCTTATCCTCGGTCATCTGACCGGAAGCCTCATCGCTGTCCTGCGCCAGAGACACGAACTCGTAGTGAGGGATTTCCTTCTGCTCAGTGGTGTACTCGGTGCCGTACAGGATACCGGTTTCGGTGATCTGATCGGCAAGGACGCTGCCGTCCTCGTCCACGTAATTGACGGTCAGGTCGAACCGGGGCAGGATGCCGCGGATATCAGGGACGTTGAACTCAGCCTCAACAGGGGTCTCATCCTCGCCCACGGTGTAGTCCAGCGTGGTCACACCGTTGGCGGGGGTCAGGATGGTGTAGCCCTCGTGCTCGGGGTCGGCCTCGATGGCGGTGGGGTCGATCTCCACCTGATAGGTAATGGTGTAGGTGGTGATGCCGTCAGCCACAACAGGTGTGTAGTCGGCCAGATTCCAGGTTTCATTGGTGTAGGAATTGTTGATGCCCACCAAGGTCACGCCCTCGCCCATGGGGTCAGTAATGACGGTGGGGGTGGTCACGGTGGTGACAATGCTGCCGGCCTCGCCGACCAGGTCCAGATGCAGCGTCTCCGCGCTGCTGGTGATCACATTGTCCGCACCGAAGGTGCTGTTCAGCAGAGTGGGGGTGGTGTCGTAAGCGACCGCCTTCTTCTTGGCGCCGATGTTCGCCAAAATACCGGCAATATCATCGCTGACGCGGGTGTTTCCGCTGTTAATGCCTCTTCCGTCCGACTCGACCGCGGTGGTGCTGGTGCTGTCCACATCGCCCACGCCCACACTGGGCTCACCGTCGCTGAACAGGATCAGGGACTGGTTGTCGGTGGGGATACCGGTCAAAGCGGTGGTATCATTGAGCAGGTTGCGGCCCAGAACCAGACCGGCCTCGATATTGGTGCCGCTGCTGCTGGTCAGCCCATCGACCACACCTTTGACAGCTGCCATGTTGTTGGCTTTATTTACATCGATCCAGGACTGAACCGTAGATGCATCGGTATGGAACTTCACAATGGTAACCAGCCGCTTGTCGCTGGGCTGTGCGCCGGACACGTATTCATCAAGGAAGTCTTTGACCGCATCCTTCAGCAGGTCCAGATCGCTCTTTTGCTTGGTGTAGGTGCAGGTTGGCTCCCTGTTCAGGTGATCGCTCCTGCGCTCACCGCAGTTGGCGCAGCGATTGCTGCCCATGCCGCCTCTTCGATAGGTGTTTGCGCTGTTATCAGGACACAGAACCGCGCTTTCGCCCGTGTGGTTTGCGTGGCTCTCACGCTGACCGCAAACCGCGCAGTTGCTGCTGTTGTTGACCATGGAACTGGACACGTCCAGCACCAGCGCCACCGCACCGTGGGTAGCGCCGCCCAGCTGCACGCTGGTATCCTTGGTTTCCACGGTCAGGGTGACGTCATAGACGTTCTGCGTCCGGGTGGCGGCCGCCTGCTTGGACAGGTGGATCTCCCAGTCCTCGGCGGTGCCGGCGGTGCCGTCCTGCTTGTAGTAAGTATCCTCATAGTTGCGGACCAGCTGGGGCTCGCCCACAGCCAGCACGCTGATGTTGATCATACTGACGATCATCACCATGCTCATCAGCAGGGCCAGCGCCCTCTTTCCAAAATTCTTCTTTGCCATTATTTCGTTCTCCTTTCTTATTTGGGGAGCGAAATATCGGCGGCCGCGCCGGCGTAGCCTCTCGGCCTTAGCCCGCTTGCTTTGCGTCCCGCCCTTTCGGTGCGGTTTGCCACTTATCGAATATTTCTTGCCTTTTTCTTTCTTTGTTTAGGATGCTTTTTCGTTTGCCTGGATCGCGCTGTCCATCAGAAGGAGCAGTTCCAGCACACTGCGGAAACTTTGTTCCTGCCGCCCTTCCAGCCATGTGATGCTGCCCTGCCAGCTTGCGTGCTGCCGGAACAGGATTCGAATGGTGAAGGTAGCGACCACGCCATCCGGGGGCGGTTTCGCGGGTGGTCCTGTTTCGTATTCAGGGAGGGCGGCAAAGGTTCTGGTCGCTGTAAAGGAGGCCGGGAAATTCATCCGATCCAGCATCTGCTCCATCTCGATCAGAAACTGCGTCCCGCTTTGAAACTTTTTTCCTTCCTTCAGATACGGATTGTACAAACGCCCTTTCAGAACCGCGTTTTCATAGGAATCGATGCAGACCGTTGTCGTGCGATACTCCTCGCCCCAGGTTCGTTTTCCGCACAATGACACCCCTCCTTCCCGAAATCTTTTTGCTTATTGTGCTTTATATATATCACGCCCCGGTTACGCAAACGGTTATATTTTCCGTTTCTTCTTTCATTTTTTGATTTTGTTTTTTATAACCGGCAGGGGGATCTGCTTTTTCTGTCCCTTTCTCTTGCGTCCTCTCCATTCCTTTGCTAATATGAATATATCGATACAAACAAGGGGGATGAATATGGTTTCCCGGTTAAAAGATACCCTGTTGCTGTTGGGCAGTACAGACAGCGACCGTGTGCAGCTGCGTAAGATCTTCCGTTCCGCTTACAACTTGTTGGAGGCGGAAAACCTTACTCAGGCCCGTTTGCTGCTGGCGCAAAACAGCGGCTGCATCGCCGCGGTTTTAGCCGACCTGCCTCTTTTCGTTTCGGAGGACGTGCGGCGTTTATCCTCATTTTGCTTCCACGGGACACCGGAAGAGATTCCTGTAATTCTGTTTATCTCTCCCGACGGGACCGGCGCGCAGGAAGAGCTGGCCTTTTCCCTCGGGGCCACCGAAGTGGTGCTGCGCCCTTATACTCCTTCCGTCGTTCAGCGCCGGGTACAGATCATCATCGATCTGTTTCTGCACCGGTGGAATCTGGAAACGCTGGTGGAGGAACAGAGCCAGACCATCCGCAATACCAATCAGGTCATGCTGGATGCCCTGTCAGCCATTATCGAGCACCGTAATACGGAGTCGGGCAATCACGTTCTGCGCATCCGCCGCTTTACCGCCATCCTGTTGGAAGAGGTGGCCTCTTTCTGCCCGGAATACGAACTGACCGACGAGAGCATCCAAATCATCTCCAACGCGGCCGCCCTGCACGACATCGGAAAAATCTCCATCCCCGACTCCATCCTGAACAAGCCTGACCGGCTCACCGCTGAAGAATACGAGGTCATCAAAACCCACACCACAGTCGGCGGTCAGCTGGTGAAAAATCTCAGTGGCATGGGTGATGCGGAGTATCTGCGATACGCCTATAACATCGCCCTGCATCACCACGAACGCTGGGACGGCAACGGCTATCCCGCTGGGTTGAGCGGAGAGGCCATTCCCATCTGCGCCCAGGTGGTCGGTCTGGCGGACGCGTTCGATGCGCTGACTTCTCCCCGGGTATACAAACCCGCCATTCCGTACGACCAGGCTATTAACATGATCGTGAACGGCAAGTGCGGCGTGTTTTCCCCTAAATTACTGGAATGCTTCAAACGAGTCCGCACCCAACTGATCGACCTGGCCCACCGATACGCAGACGGCTACTCCCCGAAATCCGACCACATCACCCTGCCTCTGCCCGGCCCGGAGTGGAAGCACCACCGTCTGGACTCCCTGCAGCTGTCCCAGGTCAAGTATCAGGCGTTGCTGCACCACATGAACGACACGGTGCTGGAACTGGATCTGGACAACGAGCTGTATCATGTTGTTTATAATCCCAATCCGGATCTGGACTCTTTGGTTCCCACAGCCTCTTTCGGCCAGATCATGGATCAGTTGCGTCAGGGAATGCTCCACCCGGACGACGCTCATGTTGCCGATGAGGTGCAGCAGGTCATCGCGGAAGATTTCTTCCGTCTGAACCTGCGCCGCGCCAGCTTTCCCATGCGGGTATTCAATCCTGCTTCCGGCAGCTATCAGCCCTACGAGCTGATCATCCTGCGGGTAAATACGGGCAACCCCGCTCAGCGCATCGTGATCGCCATCTGGCACAAGGCGGTCACCCATTCGCGCCCGCTCCAGACTCCCCTTTCCTCGGATCTGTACTCCTCTCCCGCCCTGTACGGTCTGGTCAGCACAGCCCTGCGCTGCCAGACCGATCCTATGCACACCATTCACGCAGGAAGTGAGTCCCTGTTCTCCCTGACCGGTTATACCCAGCAGGAAATTCAGGAGCAGTTCGGTTCTTCTCTGCTCAATCTCATCTTCCCGGAGGATCGCCCCGCCTTCCTGGCCGCCATGAACGAGCATCTGCAGACCGGCGGGCGGGCGGATATCCAGTTCCGTCTGCTACGCAAGGGTGCTGCCCCTCTTTGGGTGTTGGCCCGCAGCCGACTCTATCTGGAAACGGACGGCATAGAGTACCTTTATTTGGCCATCCGCGACAACTCCCAGCTGCATGAGACTATCGACCGTTTGCAGGCCGAGGCCGCACGGCACCAGTCGCTTACAGAGCAGAGCGAGGGTGTCATCTTCGATTTGGATCTGAACACCGACTCACTCACCTGCTCTGCCCGCTGGCAGGAATTTTTCGGTTACCCGCCTCTCTCCCACAACTTTTTGGCTAACCTGTCCCAAAGCAGTCACTTCCACCCGGACGATCTGCCTGCACTGTATGCTTGGGCAGATGCCTTACGCCGCGAGGAAGATGCTCCTTCCTATCAGGAGGTCCGCATCGTAAACAAGGACGGAAAGTATATCTGGTGCCGAATCCATGCCCGCCTGCAGCAGAACAAACATATCGTGGGCATCGTCTATGATGTGGATGAGTTCAAGCGAGCCACACTGGCCCTGAAAGAAAGGGCGGAGCGAGACTCTCTGACCAAGCTGCTGAACAAAGCATCCACGCAGCAGCTGGTTTCCGAGCACCTGATCGCACAGGAAAGCGGTCAGCTGTCTGCATTGCTTATCCTGGATCTGGACAACTTCAAAACCGTCAACGACAGCCGGGGGCATCTTTACGGCGATGCCGTTTTATCCCAGCTGGGCAGCCGGCTGCGCAGTCTGTTTCGCGCCAACGACATCATTGGCCGCATTGGCGGTGATGAGTTCCTCGTATTCCTTAAGGATCTGCCCGATGCGGAAGTTGTAAAGGACCGCTGCGCTCTGCTGCTGACTTCTTTGGGCGAGCTGCTACACCGACTGACCCCCGACCTGAATGTATCCTGCTCCATCGGTGCCGCCATCGCGCCGACTCACGCCTCCAACTATGCCGATTTGTTCCGCCGAGCGGATGAGGCGCTGTATCAGGCGAAGAAGCGGGGGAAAAACCGCTACCGCATCTATAACCGCCGGGACAAGTACGATGCCCTGCTGGAAAACACCACATACGTCAACGCCCGCATCGATTCCGATGAGCAGCCCAATATCTCAGACAACTCCTTCATCCGCTTTGTGTTCCGCGCCCTGTACGAAAGCAACGACGTGGAAGCCACCGTGGACGAGTTGTTGTCCCAGATCGGTAGGCAGTTCAACGTCAGCCGCGCCTACATATTCGAAAACAACGAGGACAACACCACCTGTAGCAATACCTTTGAGTGGTGCAATGACGGCGTGGAGCCGCAAAAGGATCTTTTGCAGAACATCAGCTATATCACCGACATTCCGGGCTGGCCGGAGATTTATGACGAACACGGTCTGCTCTACTGCTCCGACGTGTCGGAACTGGCCCCCACCGCCCGCGCCATTCTGGAGCCGCAGGGGATCAAAAGTATGCTGCACTGCGCCATTATGGATAACGGTGTGTTCCGGGGCTATATCGGCTTTGATGACTGCGTCGCCCATCGTCTGTGGACACAGGAACAGATCTCCCTGCTCCAGTTCCTGTCCGAGGTCATGGCGCTGTTCCTGCTGAAAAAGCGCACCCAGGACAAGGTGGCCGAGCAGGCCGCCAACCTGCAGCGCGTGCTGGACGGTCAGGATGCCTGGATTTATGTGATCGACCAGGACACCTATGAAGTCAAGTTCCTGAATAAAAAGACACGCGCACTCGCACCGGACAGCCGTGAGGGCATGTCCTGTTACCGGGCCTTTATGGGAAGGGAAACCCCCTGTGAAAACTGCCCCCTCACCGCAGAGGGCCACGCCTGCATCATTGAAAACGCCAAACTAGGGGTTCGAGTTCAGGCTCAGGCCACCCAGATTTTCTGGGACAACAAAGAAGAAACCCTGATCACCTGCTATGACATAGGTAAAGAAACTTTATAAGCATTTCCCCAGCAAATATGTGATGAGTATTGCGCGATCGTGTCGGTTTAAATTAGATATGCGCATGCAAACTCACCGCCCACCGATCATCTGACCGGTGGGCGGTGTTTCGTTATACGGTAATCCCCGCTATGTATCTTACATCAACCGTATGTCCCATGGCGTTACGGTCAGCTCGTGCATATCTCGCAGTTCGTATGGGTATCATCTTCTTGACCATCTGGCCGCCCACGGAGCCGGCCTCGCGGCTGGACAGGTCGCCGTTGTAGCCCTGCTTCAGGTTGACGCCGACCTCGTTGGCAGCCTCCATCTTGAACTTGTTCATGGCCTCACGGGCGTTGGGGACAACCAGCTTATTGCTGCTGTTCTTAGACATGATGTTTTCTCCTTTACATTGTTATGATCAATTTTCAATCGTTTGTGTTGGATGGAACATCCGAGCATAGTTTATTCCCCGGCAAAATTCCTATGCGTTCGCCCGCTTTCCTGTTTTCGTTAAAATTCCGTTATTTGGTGCAACTTGTGAAAAACCGATTGAAATGGCATAAGGGGGCCCCGAAAGGTTTGCCGACTGCATTTCTTTCTCGGGCTACCCCTTAGGGGGTTCCTTTTATGCCTTCTTATTCTCGCGACCCGTGAACGGGTCAACAAATTCTTTCATGCCGTATGCTCTAAGCTACTTATGTCTTTATCTTTTTTCATGGTGAAGACCTCCTCGATTTTGTTAGTCTGGTCGGTAAACCTTGACTTCACTTTATCGAGGCGTTTTTTCTTTGTCTACTCCTGTCCTCGCTATAAGCTTTTTCTTTTCCACTGGCAGAGCCAGTGGTTTACTTTGTCAACGACAACAAAATAAAGGGATGGCACAAAATGTGCCATCCCTTTATTCGTTACAGGGGAAAAGTTACATCAGGAAGCTGCCCAGATGGGCGCCGCCCAGCATGGTGGGATCGGCGGTCAGGAACAGTTCGGTATAGCCGGGAACCCCGCTGTAAAGGATCGCGTCGTCGGGATTTGCGTTGTTATAAGCGGCAATATACTCATAAATACCCTGCAGATGACGGCCGCAGCGCTCCTCAATGGGATGACCGGTCTCGTCATAGGGCACATACAGCATATCCAAGCCCTCGTTGATGACATAGAAACGGTCGATGCCGCCCAGGACCTGTTCCCGGGTAGTAGCGCCGCGCAGACGGCCCTGAGAGGCGTTGGCGGTCTCCATCAGGATGGCCATGGTGTCGGTGTAGTCGCCCAGCTCGCGGTGGGTCAGACCGTGGAAGTTGGTGGGAGACACTTCCAGAGACATATCAATGCCGTTCAGCAGCAGGTTGATACAGCCCTCGGAAGCAATGTCCATTGCGTCCTGGTGAGCGACCGTGGCGTGGATCACGGGATACTCGGGAGAAGCCTCGTGCAGGTCGAAGGTGATGCCCACATTCTCGGCACGGATCAGCTCAGCCACACCGTAGGCCATCCGCTCGGTCAGGTTGCCGTCGGCACGGCCGGGATAGCCGCGGTTGATGTTGCGGGTCTCGGAACCGGACAACTCCTGGTTGGAGGGATAGTGGACATAGACATCGGGGTCGGGCCACTGGTCGATGGGGTTGGTGGCGCGGGAGCCAAAGCGGAAGGTACGCTCACCGCTCTTGGTCTGCAGCGTGAAATACTGCAGGTTGCCCTCGCCGGGGTCGTTGTGAGTCATGGCGCTGTGGTTGGTGTAGGGGATCACATAGATCGTCCCCGCCTCAACAACAGCGGTCTCAATGAAGGTGAAGGCAGACATGTAGCCGGAAGGCTCGTTTGCGTGGGTGCCGCCCAGAACCAGGGCGGAGCCGCCCTCGCCTTCGCCCTTCAGGACGTAGACGGGGGTGTCGCCGTTGGTGCCCTTCAGGCCGTCGAACCAGTCGGAGAGCATCTTGACCTCGGTCACGCTGGGGCCCCACTCAGGCAGCGGGACCTCACGGGCGGCCAGGAAGTTCATGCTGGTGCTGATCATGATGGCTACAGACACCGCAAGACAAAGGGCAGCGGAAATATAATTCTTCTTAGTCATGTTCACCCTCCTCACTTGATCATCAGGGCGCGCAGAACCAGGGGGATCAGAACCATAGCGCAGTTCATCTGCGAGGTGAGCTTCTTTTCGGTAAACAGGTTCCAGCCCACCAAACCGATGACAAGGACGACAATCAGTCGATAAATAATAGTGATCATTCTTGCTCGCTCCTTCCGATTAACCGAGAATGATGAACGGCTCAAGGATGTTGGCGCCGGCAATGAAGAGCAGACCCCAGACAATGATGATCAGGCAGGGGATCAGGCACTTCTTCAAAACGGGGGTATAGTTTTCCATGCCAACGACCTGAGCGGCAAAGATACCGGCCAGTGCGGTGGGAGGCATCATGTCGCCCAGACCGGCGATCAGGGACAGGGCAGAGGCCACGATGATCTCGTCCTGAGCCAGGAAAGTGAGCAGGAAGGGAACACCCAGCACGCTGGCGGAGCCGAAGGAAGAAACGGCACCGAACAGAGGCATGGAGACGGCGATGGCAATGTAGCGGGCCCAAGCGGGCAGGCTCATACAGGTGGTGACGATGAAACCGCGCACACCGGTCAGAGTCATAATCTGGATGAACATGCCAACGCCCATCAGGATGCCCATAACGGGCAGGACGCTGTTGACAGAGTCCTTGGCCACCTTCGGCAGGTTGATCTTGTAGCCGGTGAAGCAGCCTACCAGAGCGGAGATCAGGAACACCAGAGGCATGCCGATGGAGAACGCGGGCACGACCTTGGTCAGGGTCATCAGCACGATGGCCAGAATCAGGGGGATGTACACCTTGAAACCGAACTTTTTGCGGGACTCGGTGTTCAGTTTGGCCTGCACCTCAAGGAAGTTCATCTTCTTGACATGCTTATAGCCCAGCATCAGAACAAACAGGGCGGCCAGGGGGAATGTCAGCAGAGCCAGAGGGAGGCCGAAGCCGCTGTAGGGGATGTCGATGCCGGCACCGATGACCATGGCGGGGATGTTGGTGGGGGGCGCGATCATGCCCAGAATGCCGCCCATGGCTAGGATGGACGCGGTTTCCAGCATGGGCACGCCCATCAGCATCAGGACGGGGGCCATGATGGAACCGGCGGACAGAACAGAAGCGGTGGAAGAGCCGGTGATCATGCCGGGGAACATGATGATCAGCATGATCATGCACAGCATCAAAGCGGGGACCTTGTGGAAACGCTCGATAATGACCGAGGCAATGGCGTCCAGGGCGCCGGACTCCTGAATGACCTTCATAAAGATCATTGCGGTGGCAATGACCAGAATGGTGTCAACATAGGAGAACATACCCTCGACCAGGTGGCGCAGGGGAATGCCATGGCCGGCCACCAGAGCACCACTAATCGCGGAGAGCACCATGGAAATGCTGACAGGCAACTTTGCTGCAAAGCAGCCCAGCAGGAACACGGCGATCATCACGATGAAGGTAATCAGTTCAATACTCATCAAAAAACCTCCACGGTTGTTTTGGTAGATGAGGGCCAACGGATCGCGTTGGCCCTCATCTCATTCAGTTTTGTGAAATTACTTGAACGCGGCGGGCAGGACGGTAGCCACGTTGCTGATGCTGCCGATGGCGTCCATGGGGATGCCGGCGCCGGCGCAGATACCGGCCATCAGGCCGTCCTCATCACCGGAGCTGACCACGATGGCGTAATCAGCCTTCTCGAAGATGGGGGTGATGAACTTGTCGGACAGCTCACCGCGGCGGGCCTCGCCGCCGGTGTGCATGGCGATGATGGACAGACCGGCAGCCTTGGCACCGGAGATCAGCTCCTCCAGACGAGCCAGCTCGCCGTCGGCGTCGATACCGGCAGCGCCCAGACCCTTGGAAGAACCGCCGACAACAATGATCAGGGTCTTGGCAGCGCCCAGATCAGCGGAGGTGGCCAGATTGTTGATGGTGTACTCCATGCCGACCTTGCCCATGAGGGTGCCGACCATCTGGTAGTCAGCGCTCTGGCCGCCGGAGGTGACCAGGATGGGGGCCTCAGCGAAAGCCTCGGTCAGGCCGGTGGTCTCGCCGCCGGAGGGGGCGGCGGAGGAGGAAGCGGAACCCTGGCTGCCG
The DNA here is from genome assembly GCA_045534105.1 of Lawsonibacter sp. Classification (GTDB taxonomy): domain Bacteria; phylum Bacillota; class Clostridia; order Oscillospirales; family Oscillospiraceae; genus Lawsonibacter. The sequence goes on from JAZSJB010000080.1 coordinate 12,681, forward strand.
CAGGCGACCAGAGACAGCATCATGACGCCGGCCAGCAGCAGTGCAGAAATCTTCTTGTTCATAATGAAGTTCTCCTTTTAACTTAAAATGGCTTTGCTCATTTCATTGTTCGGAGGCGGCGCTGAGTCCAGTGCCGCCTCCGGTGGTTCAAAAGAAACGTGGGATCAGAGATCAGAAACCGATGGCCTTGCCGTCACGGCGAGGATCGGCGCCGCCCTCGATACCGTCGTCGGTGAACAGGATGCCCTGGCAGCCGCCGAAGTACAGGTCCCAGGCGCCCTTCTCAGTCAGAGCATGGCCCTGAGCGGCCAGAGCGGCCAGAGTCTCAGCGGTGGGGGCGTTCTCGCCGGCGGGCTCGTAGCAGATGCCGTCAGCGTTGCCGCGCTCATAGATGCGGGCGCAGTCGATGGCGTCCTGCATGTTCATGCCGTGGTCAATGACGTTGGAGATGACCTGAGCGACGGTGGGCCAAATGCGCAGGCCACCGGGAGAGCCCAGAGACATGAAAGCGTTGCCCTCAGCGTCCAGAACGATGGTGGGAGACATGGAGGACAGGGGCTTCTTGCCGCCTTCCAGCTTGTTGACGGACTCGGGATTGGTGTCGAAGTCGTGCAGCTGGTCGTTCATAATGAAGCCGTAGCCGGGGATGGCGATCTTACAGCCCCAGAAGCACTCGATGGTCTGAGTAACGGAAACGATGTTGCCGTCCTTGTCAGCCACGGAGTAAGCGGTGGTGGAGTTGCCCTCGTAGGCGCCGGGCTCGCCGGCGTTCCAGGACTGAGACTCGTTGGTGATCTTGTCAGCGATGGTCTTGGCATACTCCTTGGAAGTCAGGCCGGCCAGAGGCACATCAGCAAAAGCGGTATCAGCCATGTAGGCGCCGCGGTCAGCGAAGCAGGCCTTCAGGGCCTCGGACCACAGGTGGATGGACTCAGCGGTGTTGACACCCAGAGCCTTCATGTCGTAGTTCTCCAGAATGTTCAGCACCTCAACAATGTGGGTACCGCCGGAAGAAGCGGGAGGACAGGAAACGATCTCGTAGCCGCGGTAGGTGCCCTTAACAGGCTCGCGGAGGGCAGGCTCGTAAGAAGCCAGATCCTCCATGGACAGCACGCCGCCGTAAGAAGCGACCGTGTCAACGATGGCCTGAGCGATCTCGCCGGTATAGAAGGCGTCCTTGCCGCCCTCGGCGATCTTCTCCAGGGTCTTGGCCAGATCCTCGTTGGTGATAACGTCGCCGATCTCGTAGGGCATACCGTCCTTCAGGTAGTAGTCGCCCAGAACCTTGTAATCGGTGACCATGTAGTCATAGTAGTCGTTCATAGCGCCAACCAGAGTGCCGCCGGCCTTGTAGCCCTCGCGAGCCATGTCGATGGCGGGCTGCATGATCTGCTGACGGGTCAGCTTGCCGGAGCCGTAGTGCTCCAGAGCGTACTCCAGACCGGCGACGGTGCCGGGAACGCCGGTAGCCAGACCGCCAACGGAGTTAGCGGTGCCGTTGTTCTTCACCGCACCGGCTTCGTCCAGCCAGGTGTAAGCATCCTGAGCCATGGGAGCGACCTCGCGGTAGTCGATGACCAGCTCGCTGCCGTCGGCCATGTGGATGTTCATGAAGCCGCCGCCGCCCAGACCGGAAGCGTTGGGCTCGCAAACACCCAGAGCGTAAGAGATAGCGATAGCCGCGTCAACCGCGTTACCGCCCTGCTCCAGAACCTTCAGACCGGCCATGGTGGCGTACACGTTAGCGGTGGTGACCATGCCGTTCTCGCCGACATCGTCACGCTCGGTCAGCTTCAGGTTGCCGTTCTCGTCGGTAGAGGACCAAATCTCTTCCTCAGAAACTGCGGGACCGCTGGTGGCGGGAGCGCAGGCGGCCAGGGACAGGGCCATGGCCATCGCCAGGATCAGTGCCAAAATCTTTTTCATGTTTTTACCTCCTAATTCTTTTTGGGATTCTCTATATCCACAGTCTGGAAAAGACATCCCATTTCTTCTTGTTTTCTTTCAAATTACAACAATCCAGACTGCATGATATATACAAATTATAATTTTTGCGCTGTAAGCCAGTCAATTTTTTCTCATATTTATCTCCACGCACAACAATTTCTGTGTTAAAAAACAGGCCGGAAGAAACCACTTGTCTTCCGTGCCTGCTTTTCCTCTTTTTAGTCCTTGCCGGCGGGTTCTTCCGGCAGGATCAAATGAATGCTGGTTCCCTGCCCAACCTTGCTTTTGATGCGGATCTTACCATTCATCCGGTCCACCACATTGCGCACAAAGGGCAAGCCGAGACCGCTGGACTGACGTCCGGAGATCCCGCGGTTCCAGATGGTCTCCAGCCGCTGCGCGTCGATGCCTGCACCGTTGTCCTGCACGGTGAAAACGATGCCCTTTTTCCGACACCGCTCCACCCGCAGTAAAATTTCCGGCTGGCTTTGACCCTCCATGGCTCGCGCGGAGTTTTCAATCAGGTTGATCAGCACCCGCGGGAACAGGAACCGATTGGCATTTACCAAGGCCTCCGGCACTTGATTATCCACGCGAATATAGTCTGCATAGTCATTTACCGAACTTTGCGCCAGCGCGATCCCAACCAGTTCCTGCGTGGTGTGAAGGGCCTGCTGGTCCTGATAAAGGATCTCGGAGACCATTTCGCTCATGCGCTCCACAGTGTTTTCGATGTAGTCCAGATACTCCACATCACGATCCCGCCGCTCTTTCTCACTCTCCATTTTCAGCACGCCCACCAGTGTCTGCACCGCGGTCAGGGGCGACTTCAGGTCATGGACCAAATATTGCATCTCCTGATGGGTGCGGTTTTTCATCTCGTTGAGTTGGGCCTGCATCAAAATGGCCTGGTTCTGTTCCCTGAGAAAATTCAGTTCTTTCAGGCTGTTCTCCTCACGCAGGTAAAAAAAGACTACCAGCGCAAAGGCCAGAAACAGCAGCATTCCTGCTGTACCAACTGTGTTGAGCACCGCATCTGTCTCCAGGATCATGGAGGCCATCTTGATGTCCATGGAGGTCTCCCCACGTCCCACGGGGAATCTGCTCATGGCGGGCATGATGTCCAAAAATTGGCAAGCCGTCAGCACCAGCACGATCATGCTGGCCTTTTTCGGCAGGGAAATATAGCGGTAATGGAGCTTGCGGAAGAAAAACACAAAAAAGCACACCAGTACCGCCGGGAGACCAAAGTCATAGCGGATACCGTGAAGGGCACCGATACCCCAATAGGTCAACAGGAGGATCATCAGAATAATCAGAGAGTTCACCGGCCACGCTCGGTGCTCCTTCCAGCGAAAAGACAGAGATTCACCCACAAAATACGCGCCCACATAATGTGGGATGCCACGGATGGAATTCAGGGCGATCAGCTGTACCGAAGCGGCAATAATGTCAAGTTTCTCCGTCTGGTACAGGGCCCGCATGATGGCTTTCAGCACCGAGAAATTATGTACGTTGAACACAAGCGGCATGAAAAAACTTGCCGCGATAAGGGCGACTCCTACCAGCAGTTCTTTTTTATCCACCGCAGCCAGGCGGAACATAGGCTGCTTTTGAGTCTCTTGTTTCACCCCATTGCCTCCTTCCTCAGGCTTACCGCATTCCATAGTGCTCCAGCACGAACTCTACCAGTTCCAGCTGGTTTTGCACCCGCTGCGCCAGCGGCTCGGCACGCAAAGTTTCCACAGTAATTACAGGTATGTCAAGCTCCTCGGTCACCGTCCGGTTCAAGCTTCCCGTTGGGGGTGAGCCGTACAGGGTGAGGGCGCCGGAGCACAGCTCCCCCGCCTCGGAGGTCAGCAGCGCGTCAAGTACCAACTCTCCGATTCCATCCAGGGACTGGCAGATCAGGGAGTTGCCCAAAGCGTCGTAGTTTGCACCCAGAGCCTCATAGTCGTCCTCTTTGGCGATCGCCTCATGCAGGTCCAGAACCAGCCCAGGCTGCTTATCCCGGATGTCTGCATAGATGGAAGCCGCGATGCGCTCAGCGTCCCAGCCGTCGGAGTTTCCCGGAAAGTTTCGGTTCAAGTCCCGGCCAGACTTGGTCTTGCGCTGATTCTGCCCGGCCCCGTAAGTGTTGGCGGGGCTGAGGATATAGAGTGTCCCCGCCTTCAACGTGGCCTGTTTCAAAAGATTTCCCGCCAGCCATCCGGCCACCTCATCGCCGTGAACTCCGGCTACGATGTAGATGGTTGGCCCATCCTCTTTTCCCCGCAGGACCTGAACGGTGTTCTCCTCTTGCGTTCCCTTCAGCAGAGGATAACCTTCTTTGTCTGTGTTAAACCGCACCTCAAAGCAGTGTTCAAAGGCATCCAGCCGCCAATGCTCCGGTTCCGCCTCCAGCCCCTGATTTCCACAGCCCGCCAGCGAAAGACAAAGCGCCAGAACGATGAAAAACAAAATCATGCTGTGCCGTTTCACTGCCCATCCACCTTCCTTTTTCAAATGGAACTGCGTTACTGCTTCAAACGGTATTTTTGTTTGGGGCGGCCGACCTTTCCGTAGTTCTGACTGATCTCCACCAGTTCTTGCGAGGCCATATGCTGCAAATAGCGGTAGGTCGTCTGATAGGCAAGGCCGGTTCGCTCGGAGATGGTCTCGACAGTGAGATACTCAGCATTTGTTCGGAAGGCACCCTGAATCAATTCCAGCGTGGCCGTGCCGATCCCTTTCGCCTGTGAGATGGGGGCCCGAACCTCGTCCTTGTCCTTCAGCCGTTTATTACTTTCAAGCAGCCTGATGTGCAGGCGGATGCGGCTGATGATGTCCGGGGCTTTGATGGGCTTCAGGGCAAAGTCACTGGCTCCCGCCTCAATAAACTGGTTTGCCACTTCCTGACTTTCATCAATCGTAAAAACGATGATCGGCACCTGGGCATCCAGCTCACGGATCATCTCAACCCCCTTGATCCCGTTGATGCGAGGGAGGTGGTAATCGATGAGTACCAGGTCAGGGGTTTCTGTGCGGAACAGTTCCAGTCCGGCCAAAACGTCCTTGGCGGAAACGGATACCCATCCTTGGAACTGGAACACAGCACGAAGTGCAAAGAGGATCTGCTCGTCGTCATCGATCATCAAAATCTTCAATTCTCTGTCTGACATGGTTTTTTCATCCTTTCCGCTTTGCTTCTTCAAAGGCACTGCGCTTCCCCCGCCGCCGTATCCACGGGCAAAGGGACAAAAGCACAACCGCCCCCCCAAGGCCGAGGAGAATCCAACCGCTTTCATACCGAATGTCGCTGTATACCGCCGATTGCCCGATGGGGGGCCATTGGGCCGGATCGTACGGCATACTGTAATCGGCCATAATTTTCTTGATATTCAGCAGATTGATGACCGGAATCCCACGGGCCAGATAGCGCTGCACCAAACCGCTGGACGCATCGACCCGCAAGGTTCTTTCGGGTCGAAGTACGCCCTGCCCCAAAGACACGCCGGCCTCGCCCCGGCCCAAAGAGGTCAGGTTCCCCCCCACCGCCACAAAGCAGTTGATTGGCCCCTCTTGCAGATAAAGTGCCTCCCGCAGCTCCAGGTTCGCCTGAAAATCAGCCTCTTCCACCAGACTCAGCCCCAAAGCGGTCAGACGCTGTCTGATTTGGTCAGCCAGCTCCTGATCCATATCCGAGCCAACATCCTGATGGCCGCCCATGGTCACCGCTGCACTTTGCGTGCGGATCAGCCCACTCTCGTTCAGACGGTGCATCATCTCCGGGAAAGTCAGCTCCGGGTTATTCGCTCCATATGTAGACGCACCCACAGAGCTAATGCAGACCAACTCCACGTTCATACTCTCGCAGGCCGCCACTACAGCCAGATTCAGCCCGGGAAAGGAGCCGGAAAATCCCGCGCCCACAGTATCACCCGGGCGTATCCCCGCCTCAAACAGCATACGCACACACAGCGCCGCCATATCAGGCCATGCAGCAGTTCGTTTGGCCTCCAACGCACCCGAGGTTGTGGTGATCCCGGTGTAAGGCAGTCCGATCATGCCGGTCTTGTAAATATCGTCCTCACTCAGCGGAATCCCCAGCTCTTCCTTATAGCCGCGTACTGCGGCAAAGTACTGCTCCAACCGTTGGGCGGCCTCCACCTGGATCTCGTAATACTCGTTTTGGCCCAAGGTTGCGCTTTGATGGGTCAAAAACGCAGACAATGTCAACAGAGCCATAACTGCCGCTACAAGGAAAAGAATGGTGTTTTCCTTCTTTCTCATACAGGAAACACCCTCATTCCCTGCCACATCATCAGCAGAATCAGAATGCCCACCACGACGGCCAGAGATAGCAGCGATTTCAGTACACCCTGCTTTTCCACCTCGTTGGCAATGATCCCCGGCACCAGTACGCCGATCATGCCCGGGTCATAGGGAAGGATCCCCATCCCCACAATCACCTCATTGATCAAAAAGGACAGCAGGATCAAAACTGCGAAGCGCCGCCGGCCATACAAAATCATCCAGCGCTCCAACAGGCGGGCAGCGCCCCAAGCCAGTATGGCAATCAGCAAGGTATAGAGTACCCGCCACGGCGTCTGGAGAGAGAGCGCAATGTATCCCGGGACTACCAGTCCCGCCGGGGACAGTCCGGTCAGTTCGAAAAAAAGCAGACTGACAGCCACGCCAACAAGGACAACCTCATGATACATATTCCTCTCCCTCCTCTCTCACTCGTCTCATTACTTCGTGGCCCGGTCCGGCCACGTTCCCCACCGCAAAGACCACCTTGCCCTGAGAAATCTGATCCAGCGGAAGTTCTTCGGTGCGTGAAAAGCGACATATCTCAAGCTGGGGTGCTTTTTTCAGAATAGCCCGGGCAGCCGACCTCTGGGATGCGCCCAGCAGCCACACCTGGGATGGCTGCAGCGCCCGGGCCACCATGACCATATGCTCCGTGCGGTAGCCGCGATCCGGCCTGTTATTGATCAGGAGTATGAGCTCGCTGCTGTCCCAGCCAAATCGCTTTGCCAGCCGCTCAAACACCAGTTGGGTGGACTGGGGATCGTTGATGGACAGGCCGTTGACAAAGATCCCGCCGCCGGGCAGGCGGTACAAAGACAGCGCATAGGGATCCCCCTGGTAACGGAGCATCCCCTTCAGTGCAGTTTCTTCCGCCACGCCC
>JAZSJB010000109.1:0-2536 GCA_045534105.1 Lawsonibacter sp.
CTGGGTAGCGGTAACGGAGTGCACGGTGGTCATCAGACCCTCGGTGATGCCCCAGTTATCGTTCAGAACCTTGGCGATGGGAGCCAGGCAGTTGGTGGTGCAGGAAGCGTTGGACACGAAGTTCATGTCGGTGGTGTACTTGTCCAGGTTCACGCCGCAGACGAACATGGGGGTGTCGTCCTTGGAGGGAGCGGACATGATGACCTTCTTGGCGCCGGCGTCCAGGTGGCCCTGAGCCTTCTCCTTGGTCAGGAACAGGCCGGTGGACTCCACCACGTACTCAGCACCCAGCTTGCCCCAGGGCAGGTCGGCGGGGTTGCGCTCGGCGGACACAGGGATCTCCTTGCCGTTGACCACGATGGCGGTCTCGGTGTTGCCGATCTCGGCCTCGCACTTGCCGTGCATGGTGTCGTACTTCAGCATATAGGCCAGGTACTCAGCGGGGCACAGGTCGTTGATGCCGACAATCTCGATCTCGGGGTGGTTCAGGCTGGCGCGGAAGACCATGCGGCCGATGCGGCCAAAGCCATTGATACCAACTTTGATGCTCATGTTGTTTATCTCCTTTATTATAAAATATGGTATGACGAAATCACGCCACTATTATACCCCGAAATCTGCCAATTGCAAGTTATTTTTTTAACAGCCGCGCATCTTTCCCCGTTTCGCATAAAAATCCAATGTTTTCGACATTTTTCTTGTGTGGGACACCAGTTTTTGGTATACTCAACCCAATGAAATTTCCACACACTGACTGCATAGGCTGACACAAACCCGGTGCGGTCTCATTTCTGACAAAGGGGCGAATTTCCATTGCCGCATTTTGATGACACCATCCTTCAAGCCATTCCTGAGCCTGCCTTGATCGCAACCAAGGGTCGGGTGGTCTGCTTCAACCGGGCCGCGGCCCGGCTGTTTCCCTCCCTGGCCGACGGTGCGCCCCTCCCTGACCCGCTCCCGCCCCAGAGTCAGGGCGCAGGCCTGCTTCTGGCAGGGGGCCAGAGCTGGCATTTCTCCGCCTCTCCGGCCGGAGAGGGCGTGCTCTACCTGCTCCATTCTGCCCGGCTGGAGGGCATGTCCCGTCCCCAGCTGGACGGCATCGTCCGCCGTCTGCGTGAACAGATGGCCCAGCTTCTGCTGAATATTCAACTGATGGGGCAGTCTCAGGCGGGGCAGGATTCTCCCACCCCCGCCCCCCGCCTTGCCGCCATGAACGGCACACTGTGTCAGATGCTCCGGCTCACTGACCAGCTGGACCTTCTGCGGGACATGGAGAGCGGCGCGTTTTCCTTCCGCCCCGTAACGTTGGACCTGGCCGGCCTGTGCCGGGAGGTGTGCTCCGCCGCCCGCTTCCTGCTGGAACAGGTGGGGGTGTCCCTGACCTTCGACTCCCCCTTGACCAGCCTGTTGGTCTGCGGAGACAGCGAGCTTCTGCACAAGCTCCTGCTGGAGCTTCTGGTCAACGCCGCCCGGGCGGCAGGCAAGGGCAATCAACTGACGCTGACGCTGGCCTGCCGGGATTCCCGTGCCATCCTGACCCTGTCCGGCCCAGGCCGGGACGACAGCCGTCCCCTGACCCAGCTCTTCTCCGGCGATCCTCCGGAAAGCCGTATCCCCCAGCCCGGCGAGGGCGCGGGACTGGGCCTGGTGCTGGTCCAGCGGGTGGTATCCCTCCACCAGGGCACGGTAATGATGGAACGCCGGGACGGCCTGAACACCATTGTGGCCCTTCCCCTTGCGCCCAAGGGGGCCCCTCTGGCGGTGCGCACCGATACCCGTGACTATACCGGCGGCTTTCCCCCGGTCCTGGTTGCCCTGTCCGATCTGCTGGGCGAGGACGCCTTTGCCCATCTGGATGTAGAGTGATCCCGCTCCCCCCTCAGGCAGCGCCCGAGGGGGGAGTCTTTTGCTTTTTTGTGGCATTTTCTGCCGGTTTCGCCTTGACGGAGTGTGGGCAGAATTGTACAATATACGAGTGAGTTTCCGAAAGAGAGGGATAAGGGCTGTGAGTAAGATCGGTTTTGACAATGACCAATATCTGCAAATGCAGTCGGAGCATATCCGTCAGCGCATCGACCAGTTCGGCGGCAAGCTGTATCTGGAGTTCGGCGGCAAGCTCTTTGACGACTTCCACGCCTCCCGGGTCCTGCCCGGCTTCCTCCCTGACAGCAAGGTAAAGATGCTCATCCAGCTGGCCGACCAGGCGGAGATCGTCATCGCCATCAACGCCTCCGACATTGAAAAGAACAAGGTGCGCGGCGATCTGGGCATTACCTACGATCTGGAGATTCTGCGCCTGATCGACGCGTTCCGTGACATCGGCCTGTACGTGGGCAGCGTGGTCCTCACCCGCTGGGCCGGTCAGGCTGCCGCCCAGGCCTTTGAGTCCCGGCTGAACAGCCTGGGTATCCAGACCTACCGCCATTACCCCATCCCCGGTTATCCCAATGATATCCAGCGCATCCTTAGCGCCGAGGGCTTTGGCATCAACGATTATATCAAGACCACCCGCCCTCAGGTGGTGGTCACCGCCCCC
>JAZSJB010000025.1:0-9277 GCA_045534105.1 Lawsonibacter sp.
AGTTGCGGGGAAGCAGACCTTCAGGCCGGGGATATGTGCACACAGTGCGGTCCAGTCCTGAGAGTGCTGTGCGCCGTACTTGGAGCCCACGGAAACACGCAGAACCAGAGGCATCTTCAGGATGCCGGCGGACATGGACTGCCACTTAGCCATCTGGTTGAAGATTTCGTCACCAGCGCAGCCGATGAAGTCAGCGTACATCAGCTCGACCATTGCACGGCCGCCGGACAGAGCGTAACCGACAGCGGTACCGACGATAGCGCCTTCAGCCAGAGGAGAGTTGAACAGACGGCAGTGAGGCAGAGCGTCCATCATGCCGCGGTAGACAGCGAATGCGCCGCCCCAGTCACGGCAGTCTTCGCCGTAAGCGATCATGGTGGGATCCTCGTAGAAGCGGTCCCAGATAACCTCGGACAGAGCGTCACGCAGGTTGTACATCTTCATCTTGGAAACGGGCTTGCCGTTTGCATCCCAGGGGCTGCGGGACTTGGACTTGATCTTCTTGTAGCCTTCAGCCTCTTCCTTGGGAACGGTGAACTCGGGAGTACGCTGGGGCTCGAAAGCCTCGACCTACTGGTTGGAGAACATCAGACGCTCAACAACAGCGGGATCCTTCTTGAAGTCACAGTAGGGGCTGATCTCGGGATCAGCGGCGGCCTTGCAGATCATGGTCATGCGAGCGGCGGTCTCGGCCAGGATGGCGTCCACATCGGCCTGAGTCAGCACGCCGGCCTCGATCAGCTGGGCGGGATAGGTGGTGAGGGGATCCACTTCCTTCCAGGCGTCCATCTCTTCCTTGGTGCGGGAGGCGTTCTGGTCGGAGACAGAGTGGCCGGAGAAGCGGTAGGTCAGAGTCTCCATCAGCACGGGGCCCTGTCCGTTGCGCAGCAGCTCCAGCTTACGCTCCATGGCGTCGATGACAGCCAGGGGGTTGAAGCCGTCCACGGTCTCGGCGTGGAACTGGGTGGGGCTGATACCGGAACCGATACGGGACATGCAACCCTGGCCCATGGTCTCGCCGCGGGTCTGGTCGCCCATGCCGTAGGAGTTGTTAAACACGTTGTACAGGATGGGCATGCCGTCGTTGTGGCTCTCCCACAGGGTCTTGTACTGGTCCATGGCGGCGAAGTTCATGGCCTCCCACACGGGGCCGCGGGCCATGGAGGCGTCGCCGATGTTGCACACGCAGATACCCTTCTTGTTGTTCACCTTCTTGAACAGGGCAGCGCCGGTGGAGATGGTGGCGGAACCGCCCACGATGGCGTTGTTGGGGTACACGCCGAAGGGCAGGAAGAAGGCGTGCATGGAGCCGCCCATGCCCATGTGGAAACCGGTCTCACGGGCGAAGATTTCGGACAGAGTTCCGTACAGGATGAAGCGGATGGCCAGCTCCTTTACGTCCTTGCACTCGCCCAGCTTCTGGGTGGCGCGCAGGCACTTGCCCTCCAGGAAGTTCTCCATCACGTTCATGAGCTCCTCGTCGCTCATCTTGTTGATGGTGGACAGGGACTTGGCCAGGATCTCGGAGTGGGAGCGGTGAGAGCCGAAAGCGAAGTCGTTCTCGTCCAGCAGGTAGGCCTGACCCACGCAGGCGGCCTCCTGGCCGATGGACAGGTGGGCGGGGCCGGGATAGGTGTGATCCACGCCGTTGTAGGAACCCTGAGTCTTGATCAGGTTCAGCATGGTCTCGAACTCGCGCAGGACGGTCATGTCGCGGAAGATGCGGATCAGATCTTCCTTGGTATAGCGCTTGGACTTCAGCTCCTGAGCGATGGTCTTCTTGTACTGGTTGACGGGGATGTCCTTGAAGGTCACTTTACCGGGAGCGCGCACTTCAGCGGGATCCACAAACAAACTCTTAGGCATTTTTGTAATCCTCCTTAAATTCGGGTGTTAAATCTTGAACAGCGCCTCGCGGATGACTTCAGCCACGGTGGGGTGGGGGAAGACCATCTTCTGCAGGCGGGCGGGAGTCAGCTCGGTATCCACCATCATGGTGGCGGTCATAATGATCTCAGAGGCGTAGCTGCCAACCATGAAGCAGCCCACCAGACGGTTGCGGTCGGTGTCGATGACCAGCTTGATGAAGCCGTCGCCGTTGTCCACCTCAGCCACATAGCGGCCGGCGTAGATCATGGGCAGCTTGATCTCCTTGACGTTCATGCCCTTGGCCTTGGCAGCCTCGGCGGACAGGCCCACGCTGGCGACCTCGGGATCGGTGTAAATGACGGAGGGGATCACGTCGTAACGCATCTCGTCCTTCTTGCCCAGCATATGGTTGACGGCAACCTCGGCCTCGCGGTAGGCGGTGTGGGCCAGCATCAGCTTGCCGTTGCAGTCGCCCACGGCGTACACGCCGGACACATTGGTGCACAGGAAGCGGTCGGTGACGATGGCGGCGCGGTCCATCTGCAGACCCAGAGTCTCCAGACCGATGCCGGCGGTGGCGGGCTTGCGGCCGGCGGCCAGCAGAACCTTGTCGCAGGCGATCTCTTTCTTCTCGCCGTTCTCCTCGTAGACCACGGAGCCGTTCTTCACTTCCAGCACCTTGGCGGACAGCTTGAACTCCATGCCGTGCTTCTCGCAGGCCTTCTGCAGGATCTTGCAGATCTCGGGATCGGTGGCGCCGGCGATCTTGGGCATCATCTCAATCACGGTGACGGGCACGCCAACGCTGGCGAAGTAGTAGGCCATCTCCAGACCGATGACGCCGCCGCCGATGGCGACCAGCTTCTTGGGCAGCTCGGTCAGATCCAGCACCTCGCGGTTGGTGGTGACGAAGCCGGAGGCGATGCCCTCCTTCAGACCGGGCACGGGAGGCACCACGGTCTCGGAGCCGGCGGCGATGACCAGCCGCTTGCCCACATAGCGCTCGCCGTTGGCCTCGATGGCAAAGCCCTCGGCGTCACGGCCCTTGATGACCGCGTCAGCGGTGATCACAGTGACCTTATGGGCCTTCATGGTAGCGCCAACACCGCCCACCAGAGTCTTGACCACCTGGCCCTTGCGGGCGACCACCTTGGCGTGGTCGAACTTCACGTTCTCGGCGGTGACACCGAAAGCGGCGCTCTCGGTGGCGTGACGGTACATCTTGGCGGAGTTGAGCAGGGTCTTGGTGGGAATGCAGCCCTCGTTCAGACAGGTGCCGCCCAGAGCCTTCTTCTCAAACAGGCACACCTTCATGCCGCCCTGAGCGGCGCGCTCGGCACACAGATAGCCGCCGGGGCCGCCGCCGAGGACCAACAGATCAAACAGTTCCATCTTATACTCTCCTTCTTATTTCGCCAGCAGGGTGGTGAAGTTTTCCAGATTCTTGCACAGCTCCATCATCAGGCGGGAGGCGGGAGCGCCGTCCACCGCGCGGTGATCGTAAGTCAGGGACAGGGCCATGGCGGGGTACAGCTCCATGCCGTTGGCACCCATGCGGGGACGCTGGACGGTGGTGCACACGCCGATGATACCGGTCTGGGGAGGATTGATGACGGGAGTGAAGGACTCAACACCGAAGGAGCCCAGGTTGGACACGGTGAAGGAGGCGCCGGACAGCTTGTCGGGGCTGATAGCTCCGGTGCGGCAGGCAGCGGCCAGCTCCTTGACCTCCTTGGAGATCTCCAACAGGCTCTTCTGGTCGGCGTTGAAGATGGTGGGGACCATCAGACCGCGGGGGGTGTCAACGGCCACGCCCAGGTGCACGTGCTTGAACAGACGGATGTTGTTGTCGTCCAGCATGTGAGCGTTCAGGTCGGGGCAGGACAGCAGGGTGCGGGAGACGGCGTACAGGATGATGTCGCCCAGAGTAATGCCGGCAAAGTCGTCGCCGGCGGCCTTCAGGGCCTTGCGGTAGGCCATGATGGCGGAGGCGTCGAAGGAGAAGTTGTGGGTCAGCTGGGCCATGCTGCTCAGAGAGCTCTTCATGGACTTGCTGATGGCGCGGCGGATGCCGGAGAACTTCACGTCCTCGTACTCCACCTCGGGAGCGGCGGCAGCCACAGGAGCGGCAGCGGCTACGGGGGCGCCGGCGGGAGCAGCCTCCACAGCGGCGGCAGCGGGCACGCCCTCTTCCATCAGACGGCGCACGTCACGCTCAATGATGCGGCCGTTGGGGCCGGTAGCGGTAGCCAGAGCGGCATCCACGCCGGCGGTGGCAGCCAGCTTTCTGGCCCGGGGGGAGATGGCGGTCTTGCCGGTGCTGGCAGCAGCCACAGGAGCGGCAGCGGCGGCAGGAGCGGCAGCGGGAGCGGCCTCAGCAGCGGCGGGAGCAGCGGCAGGAGCGGCAGCGGCGGCGCCGGGACGCAGGGAGGCGGTGTCGTCACCCTTGTTGCCGATGGCGCAGACGTTTTCCAGGCAGGGGACCTCGTCTCCGTCGTTAAAGAAGATCTCCAGCAGCTCGCCCTCAGCAGTGGACTCGCACTCAAAGTTGGCCTTGTCGGTCTCGTAAGTAAACAGGATGTCACCCACCTTGACGGCGTCGCCAACCTTCTTCTGCCAGGAACCGATAATGCAGCTCTCCACGCTGATGCCGGCCTTGGGCATGATAACGGCATTGGCTACAGGGCCGGTGGGAGCGGCGGGAGCGGGGGCGGCAGCAGGAGCGGCGGCAACGGGGGCAGGCTCAGCGGCGGGAGCGGGAGCGGCGGCAGGAGCGGCGGCTCCGCCGGGACGCAGGGCGGACACATCGTCACCCTTGTTGCCGATGGCGCAGACGTTTTCCAGGCAGGGGACTTCGTCTCCGTCGTTGAAGAAGATCTCCAGCACTTCGCCGGCCTCGGTGGACTCGCACTCGAAGCTGGACTTGTCGGTTTCGTAGGTGAACAGGATGTCGCCCACCTTAACGGCGTCGCCCACTTTCACCTTCCATTCGCCAATGATACAGCTCTCAACAGAGATGCCGGACTTTGGCATAATGACTGCATTTGCCATGATGATATGGCCCCTTTCTAAAATGTTATAGCGTGTTAATAATAACATTTTATAACATGCCAGTCAATGGTTTTTTACACAAAGAAAAGAAAAAATCCGCGACTTTCCTTGGAAGTCACGGATTTTTGAGGGCGATTTTGTATTAAAGGAGCCGCACAGCGGCCTGCCGGGCGGCCTGAACGAAGGGGTCGGGCATGGGGCCGTCGGAAATTAGGCAGTCAATATCCTCCAGCCGGGCGAAAGTGTAGGGCATCAGGCGGCTGAGTTTGCCCCGGTCACACATGACCACGCTGGTGCGGGCCTTTTGGATGACCTTGTGTTTGACCAGCATGTCACTTTCCGTGCCGCAGGTGAAGCCTGCCTCCACAGAACAGCCGGACACGCCGATAAAGGCCAGGTCAATGTTGATTTTATCCAGCATTTCCAGGGTGTTCTGACCGGACAGCGCCAGGTTCTTGCGGTTAATTGCACCACAGCAGACGGTGACCACCGGGTTGTGCAGTCGGCACAGCTCCAGAGCGATGGAGGGGCCGGTGGTAAAGATATTCAGGCTGATATCGGGCAGGGCGCGGGCCAGGATCAGATTGGTGGTGCTGGCGTCCAGAAAGACGGAGCTGTTGGGCTGGATTAGCTCCAGCGCCTTGTGGGCGATGGCGGCTTTGGCGGAGATGTTCTCCTGCATGCGCACATCAAAGCCGGGGTCGCCGGTGTGGCGCACGGAGCGGGCGCCGCCCCGGATCTTAACCACCATGCCCTGATTTTCCAGGGTCTGCAGATCCCGGTGGATGGTCATCAGGGAGACATCCGGGCACAGGGCCTGCAATTCTTTGATGGAGGCGATGTTATTTTGCTCAATATAGTTCAGGATGCGCTCCTGACGAATGTGGTTCATGTTATCACCCGTTGTTAAAAACCGAGAAGTTAACATGAATATAACACTTCTTAACGCGGAAGTCAACACTTTATTTCGTCTTATACCATATTTTGCGCAGGCGTGTCGGCGGGAACACAAAAAAGTGTTATGTTTTAAAGTGAAGACGGGACATAGTGGACCACGCCGTCCACCACGCTCATGGTCAGGTCTCCCCGGTCCAGCAGGTATTCCACAAAAAAGCGGGTGCTAACTTCAAAGCCCAGGGCGCGGCGGGGCGTTTGGGGCTCCAGCTCAAAAAGGGTGCAAACCCCGGCGTTGATCTGGCTGAAGGACATGGGGCGGTCAATAACAGACAGGATCTCCCCCGCCCGGCTGTGGACCAGGTCCCGGTTTGCATCCACCATGGCACTTACGTCGGTGAACACACCTCGGTGGGCGGCGATAAAGGCATCGCAGTTCAGTTCACGCAGGCGCTCCTTGCTGCGCAGGTCCCGGGCATGGTCCAGACAGTAGGGGAGCTTGGCGCTCAGGGCCTCCGGGGAGAAGAGCACATCGCCCACATAGCACACATTGTCCGGGGTGATGATGCAGATGTGACCGGTGGAGTGGCCGGGGGTGTAAATGCAGCGGAATTTCACACCCAACAGGGTCGGCTCGCTGTCTGCGTTGGGCAGGACCAGATCGGGGGTAAATGGCATCTCCCCTTTTTCCTCCCGCACCGCCGCCGGGGAGATCAATGCGCTGTAGCACTTCAGGTTCAGCACATCGGCGCACATGCCCGCTTCCGCGGCGGTGACCGCTACGGGCAGAGCGTACTTTTTCTGGAAGTATGCGTGGTTTGCGGCGTGGTCCACGTGGATGTGGCTGCCCAGAATGGCGGCGGGGGTCAGTCCCGCGTCCAGCAGGGAGCGCTCCAGAGCGTCCCGCTCATGAGGCAGGCCGGAGTCCAGCAGGATGCACCGCCCGTCATCCAGCCGGTAGAAGGGGATGAGTTGGTGGGCTTCCGCAACCCAGGTGTTTCCTTTGACTTGGGTCAGTTTCATTGATTACTCCTTTTGCTGGCTCAGCCAGACCATAAGAACGGAAATGTCCGCCGGGGAAACGCCGGAAATACGGCTGGCCTGGCCCAAATTCAGAGGCTTTGCCCGGTCCAGCTTCTGCCGGGCCTCCAGCCGCAGGCCGGTGATGGCGGAATAATCCAGATTGCCGGGCAGGACCTTGTCCTCCAACTTCTTCATCTCTGTCACCTGACGCAGCTGGCGATCGATATACCCCTGATACTTGGTGTCGATCTCCACCGCCTGGGTGACGGCGGCGGGCAGGTCAGGACGGTTGGGGTCAAAGGGAGCAAGGGTCTCATAGGTAATGGGGGGCCGACGCAAAAGGTCGGCAAGGCGGGCTCCGCTGGGGGCGGCAGGCTCATTGTGGTCGGCCAGAAAGGCGGCCAGCTCCGGCGTGGGGGCCACGCCTGTGTGCTCCAGCCGCTTGCGCTCCCTCTCTACGGCGGCATACTTTTCCTCCACGGCAGCCATCTGCTCGTCGCTTACCAAACCCAGCTTGTGCCCGTAGTGGGCCAGCCGCCGGTCGGCGTTGTCCTGCCGGTGGAGCAGGCGATACTCGGTGCGGGAGGTCATCATGCGGTAGGGCTCGTTGGTCCCCTTGGTCACAAGGTCGTCGATGAGAACGCCCATATACCCCTCGTCCCGGCGCAGGACAAAAGGCTCTCGGCCCAATATCTTCAGGGCCGCGTTCACTCCGGCCGCAAAGCCCTGCACCGCGGCCTCCTCATAGCCGGAGGAGCCGTTGAACTGTCCCGCGCCGTAAAGGCCGGGAACCTTTTTACATTCCAGTGTGGGATATAACTCGGTGGGGTCCACACAGTCGTATTCGATGGCGTAGGCGCACCGGGTCATCTCCGCGCGTTCAAGGCCGGGGATGGTGTGCAGCATCTCCACCTGCACCTCTTCGGGCAGGGAGGAGGAGAAACCCTGAATATAAAGCTCCTCAGTATCAAGGCCCATAGGCTCCACAAACAGCAGATGCCGCTCCTTGTCGGCAAAGCGGACCACCTTGTCCTCAATGGAGGGGCAGTAACGGGGGCCGACCCCCTCAATGACCCCGGAAAACAGGGGAGAACGGTCCAGATTGGCCCGAATGACCTGGTGGGTGGCTTGGGTGGTAGCGGTCAGCCAGCACACCGCCCGGTTTTCCGGGCAGGCGGGGGTGGAGAAGGAGAAGGGCAGGGCGTCTGCCTCCCCCTCCTGAACTTCCATTTTGGAAAAGTCCACGCTGCGGGCGTTGACCCGGGGGGGAGTCCCCGTTTTGAAGCGACGGATGGACAGACCCAGTCGCTTCAGGCTGTCCGTCAGGGGCAAAGCGGCGGCAAGGCCGTCTGGACCGGAGTCCCGCACCACCTCACCCACGATGGTGCGTCCCCCCAGATGGGTTCCGGTGGCAATGACGGCGGCCTTGACGGTATAGGTGGCACCGGTGTGGGTGACCACGCCGGACACAGCACCGTTTTCCGTAAGGAGTTCCACCACCTCAGCCTGCTTGACCCACAGGTTCTCCTGACGTTCCAGAGTGTGCTTCATTACTTTTTGATACTCGCGCCGGTCGGCCTGGGCGCGAAGGGACCACACGGCCGGACCTTTACCCCGGTTGAGCATGCGGTACTGGATGCAGGCCTTGTCCGCGGCCTTGCCCATCTCGCCGCCCAGCGCATCCAGCTCCCGGACCAGATGGCCCTTGCCTGTGCCGCCGATGGCAGGGTTGCAGGGCATGTTGCCTACCGCGTCCAGGTTGACGGTGAAGCACACCGTGCGCAAACCCATCCGGGCGGCGGCAAGGGCCGCTTCGATGCCTGCGTGGCCCGCCCCGATAACGGCGATATCAAATTGTCCGGCGTGGTAATATTTCATCTGTCTCATATCCTTTGCATACAGCAGGGTTTTATCCGCCGTATTTTATCACGATTTTGCCGGGAGGGCAAGGTGGGCCAGGGCAGCCCGGCCAACAAGCGGCGGGCGGCCCCGAATGGACCGCCCGCCGTTTCGTGCTTATAAAAGGCCGATATCGGAGAAGGGGAACAGGATGCACACCGCCCGGCCAAGGACATAGCCCGTATCCACGGTGCCCAGCAGTTCATGGCGGCTGTCGGTGGAGTGGTTGCGGTTGTCGCCCATGACGAAAATACTGCCCTCCGGGACCACAAAGGGGGTCTGGCCGGAATAGGGGCCGGAGCGGAAGTCCATAGCCTCTCGGATGTAGGGTTCCTCCAGGGGCTGGCCGTCCACATAGACCGTGCTGGTGTTGTAATCAATGGAAACGCTCTGCCCGGCAACGGCGATGACACGCTTGACAATGGCATCCCCGCCCAGCAGGGAGACGGTTTCGTCCGTGGTCTTGTTCAGGACCACTACGTCCCCGGCTTTGGGCGTGTAGCCCAAGGATTGCAGCAGGAGCAGGTCGCCGTCGTGCAGG